>CAYPQR010000205.1:0-5860 GCA_964412865.1 uncultured Intrasporangiaceae bacterium | reverse complement strand
CTGGCCGACTCCCGCACTCGTGCAGGGTCTGCGCTCGTTGCCCGGTTAGGAGGCGACGACCGGCTGCAGCACCGCCCCGCGATGAATTGCGGTGCCGATCAATGCTTCGGGTGTCGGTCGGCGTCGCCCGCCGCGCCGGCGTGCAGGGCCGGAGCCGGTTCAACGCGTGCGATCCTGGCGAGCAGGGCCGTCGGGTGCCGCATGAGCCATCCCGAGATGATCTGCGCCGCCACGTATGCCAGCGCTGCGGCGACCACGCCGATCGCCAGCCCGGCCACGACGTCCTGTGTGTGGTGCACGTGGGCTGCGACCCGAGCCCAGGCGATCACGATCGCGAGGATGCCGAGTCCGGCGCCATACCAGCGGTGCCGGATCGCGATGAGCACTGCGATCAATGCGGCGGCGGCGCTGTGGTCGGACGGAAAGCCGTTGTCGGGGGCGTGTGCGAAGAGCGGGTGAATCGAGGGGTTCTGCACGAACGGTCGGGGATCGGTGTGCAAAGCACCGGCAACCATGATCAGAAGCGCGGTGATGACGAGGCCGATCACGCCCGCTGCTGCGAGCGTGATCTTGCCGCGTCGCGTTTCGGCCCACAGCCAGATTGCGGCGAACGCGGCCACCATCACCCACAGCAGGTACTGGGCGGCCCATACGGTCAGGTCGTTCATCACTGCTTGCTCCCGTCGATGCGCTCGACCCGGCGCCGATGCCGCCCGGCCGGATGTGTAGGTCTTGTCACCAGCACACCGCCCGTGACCGGGCGCGACGCTACACCGGCACCCCGATGGTTTCCTGGGAGTGCGCGACCTACGCCGGACGCCGAACGCACGAGGACCCTCCGGGGCGACCTGACGCCACGATGGGCGCCGGCGCGGCGCCCGGGATCCGGGGCTGTCGTCGGCTCGGGCGCGAACACGACGCGCCGGTAGAGCCAATAGCGACAGAGGGTGCCCAGACCGATGCCGATGACGTTACCCGACAGGTTGTCGTCGAGGCGGCTGGTCAACCCCAGGAGATCATGGGACACCCACAAGGCAACGATCGACATGCCGAGGCCGATCAGGTTCGACAGGATGAACATGGCGATCTGCCGACCGGACATGCGGCGGTTGCCGCGCCAGGTGACCCAGGAGTTCCCCAGGTATGTGACGACCATGGCAGCGGCGACGGCCGCGGCCTTGGCAATGCTGGGATCCCACCGATCGAAGGGGGCGGTGCCCCACAGCAGATTGAATACGCCGATGTCCACCACGTAACCGACGCCACCGACTGCGAGAAACGACACCACTTCTCGCACACGCGAGATCATGGCGCCCTTCATGCCGAGGTCGTCGATCTGGGCGCAGGCCATGGGTGGTGCAGGATCTCGCCGATCCGCCATTTCAAGACGGTGGACAACGCCTCCGCCACGATGTCACCGGACATCTTGGACGTGCCGGCGAGCCGGTCGGTGAAGATGATCGGCAATTCGACGATGCGCAGCCCGGCTCGTTCGGCGTGCCAGGTGTTTTCGATCTGGAAGCAGTGTCCGTCGGAACGCGAGGACGCGACGCCGATACGTCGCAGCGCGTCGGCGCGGAACGCCTTGAAGCCGGCGGTGCAGTCCTGGGTCGTCAGGCCGAGAACAAAGCGTACGTAAGCGTTGCCGCCACGCGAAAGTGCGCGGCGCCGGAAGCTCCACCGGCGCGTGGCGCCCCCGATGACATAGCGGGAACCGACGGCGATGTCGGCACGGTCGAGCGCGGCCAGCAGGGTCGGCAACTGGTCGGGCGGATGGGAGAGATCGGCATCCATCTGCACGATGTGCTCGTAATGGTGTGCCAATGCCCACGCGAAGCCCGCCCGATAGGCCGCACCGAGTCCGCTCTTGGTGGCACGCTGCAGCAGGAACACGCGGGTGCCGAACCGAGTGTCGTAGCGCACCACGTCGGCGGTTCCGTCAGGGCTGGAGTCATCGACGATCAGAACGTCGGCGTCGGGTGCGTACTCAGTGATCTCGTCCAGCAGGTGTTTGACGTTGTGCACCTCGTTGTAGGTGGGCACGACAACCAGATCCTGATGGATGGTCCGAATCGTCCCCAGGCCGGGGTCAGGGGGCTGCATGATGGCTCCTCGGGGAGATGGGGTTCCGGTGGGTGACCGGGACGCGCCGAGCCTGCCCGTCTCGCAACCAGATCCGCAGGTGGTCCAGCGTGGTGACCGGGTGATATCGAACGCTCAAGGCCTCGCGCAGTGCGGGCGTGGCGCTGTCGGCCACCCTGGGGGACGCCGCGAACCAGGTCGGCGCGTGTGCGCCGCCCAGCGTTCTCGCCAACAATGCGGCGTGGGGGTCGAGGTTGATCTCCGGCGTCTTCCACAGATACGGGTACGGGTCGCGCAGCCCGGCCGCATACCTCACGTTCGGATGTCCGTCCATCACCGTGATCGTGTCGCCGGGCCGCGCGACTCGTGCGATGGCCTGCCCGGCGCGAGTCGCGGCCGACGCCGCGGGCCCCGCCTTGGTGACTGTCGCGGTGAAGGCCACCACCGCCGTCAACGTCACGACGGCCTTGCCCAGCCTCGGGTAGCGCCTAGCGCACAACCCCATGCCGACCGACAGCGGAACGACGAGTTCGAGCGCATACCGTGCGAAGTAGTGTCGCCCGGCCAGGATCGAGAACGTCTCGTAGGCGAGCATCACCACCAGTGCGACCGGTATCCGGCGCCGCACTGCGTCGAGCGGACCGGCGTCCGGGTCACGACGGTCACGCGTCACGAGCATCTCGACGATCAGCAGGGCCGCCAGCACCATCCCGTTGAGGAGCACCGATTCGAGCATCGCGTGCCGCCGCACCAGGTCGCCGGCGTGCAGGCCACTGGCCAACTGCTGTCTCCCGGCCTCGAACCGGAAGCGGTACATGGCGAACCAGACCCCGCGAAGCGAGGTGCCGTGCGCGAGGGTCCACGCGGCGACGACGGTCGCCATACCGGCCGCACCCGCCGCAAAGCCTGCCGCCACGGCCACGATCCGGCGTGTTCCGAGCGCCCAGGCACACAGCAGCATCATCACGCCGGCAAAGACAAAGAGGTCGACCATATTCTGCTTGACCAGCACGGCGCCGACGGCGCACGCGCCCGCGAAAGCCCCGGAAAGCGCCGCCGACCGAGACGACCGCGAGACCAGGGCCCGAACCATGGCAGCGAATCCGATCGCGATGAACGGTGCGGCCAGCAACTCCCCGTTGACCTCGTCGGCCACGTTGACGGGGCTCACCAGCAGGGCCGCTGCCATGACCGCGCTCCAGGTCGCCCCGCGGCGCCCGGCCAGCTGCCAACCCGCCCACGCCACACCGACTACCGCGATCACCACGCCGGCGATGGCGAACAGTCGTAACGGCACGATCCCGCCGAGCCGCGCCGCTTCGCCGAAAATTGTGATCAGCAGTGGCGGGCGGTCCACCCAGAAATTGCCGTACAGCGAGGTGCCGCCGGCGTGCCATTGCGCGCCGACCGTCAGATAGCCCGCCTCATCCGGCCGCAGACGCTCGTGCAGATACAGCAGGCGGCCGGCGATCACCGCGGCCACACAGACCGCCACACCCCACGGCATACGCCTGCGGGGCAGCGCGGCCGGCGGGACGGAATCGACCGGCCGCGGCAGTACTGCAGAGGTGAATGCCATGGGTCGACTGTTGCTCGATCCACCTGCCGAAAGCCTGACTGCGCGTGGTGTATGCGTCGACTCGGGGCCACCTCGCGGGCGACAATGGAGCCATGGCGCGCATCGGCATCTGCGAGGACGATCCAGCGGTGCGACGCGTGCTGACCGAGGTCATGGGTTCCGCCGGTCACCACACGGTCATCGCCCGGACCGGCCACGAAGCCATCGAATCATTCGCGACGACCGGCAGCGTCGACGCGATGGTCATCGATATCGGGCTGCCCGACTCCGACGGACGAGACGTCTGCCAGGCCCTACGGGCTCTCGGGCAACACGCCCCGGTCCTGTTCCTGACCGCGCTGGACGAAGTCCATGACCGCATCTCGGGATTTCATGCCGGCGGAGACGACTACCTCGGCAAGCCGTTCGCCGTGGGCGAGGTTCTGGTGCGGCTGGATGCCCTGCTGCGGCGCACCCGGCCCCTGCCCGACGTCGTGCACGGGCTCCGCCTGGACCCGACGCGCTTCTCCGTCCGCACCGCTACCGGCGAGGAGAAGCTCACACCGACCGAGTTTCGGCTGTTGGCAAAGCTTGCCGCCGCACCGGGCACGGTGGTGCGGCGGCGGGCACTCGTGGCGGCCGGATGGCCCGACGGAGCGATCGTCACGGAGAACACCATCGACAGCTACGCGCGGCGGATCCGGGTGAAACTGCAGTCCGTCGACTCGCCCGTGCGCCTGCAGACGGTCCGTGGCGTCGGGTTCGTGCTCCAATGACCGGCCCCGACAGGGCAGCACGTCTGGCCGCGCGGGCCGGGCCGTTCTCGGGGCTGCGGCCCTCCACCGTGCGAGGAAGGCTGGTGTGGACGACCGCCGCGATCATGATCGCCGCCATGGTCGTGATGTCGCTCGTGGTCCTCATCATCGTCACTCGAACATCCGAGCGCCACGTCGATACCACCCTCAAGCAACACGTCACCGCGGCCGCCAGCGCCCTTCATCGCACCGACGGCGGACACCTGAGGGTGGCGCGGCGACCCGACGACGATCTCATCGACAGCGTGTGGATCTTCGACCGTCACGGGCAGCTGGTGTCGGGCCCCACGAGCGAGTCGAACCTCGACCGGGTCGTCCGCGGGCTCCGGAGCGTCTCGGCGCCGACCCGGATCGACCGGCGCCAACGCGCCTACTACGCCAGGCCGGTGCATCTCGGCGACGATGCTCGCCCTGCGGCGGTCATCGTCTCGACGCTGGACCTCGACCCGTACAACGATTCCCGCGACCGGCTGGTCACCGGCCTGATCGTCCTGAGCGTCATGGTGACGATCCTCACCGCGGCCTTCAGCGCCTGGACCGTGCGCCGAGCGCTGAAACCCGTCGACAAGATGACCAGCCTCGCCGATCTGTGGAGCGACCACGATCTGGAAACCAGGTTCGGCCTAGCCGACGACGGCGACGAACTCAGCCGCCTGGGCGCCACCCTCGACCGGCTCCTGGACCGCGTCGGCGCCGCGCTGCGCAACGAGCGGCAACTCACCTCCGAGCTGGCGCACGAGCTTCGCACACCGCTCACCACGATTCGGGCCGAGGCCGAACTCGGCATGATGGCGGCATCCGGGCCCGATGCACGACGTCGGCTCGAACGCATCATCGCCCAGACCGACCGGCTCACGGGCACCATCGCGACGCTCCTCGCCATCGCGCGAAGCCAACGTCAGACGGCTTCCGGCTGCGATGTGGAGACCGTGCTGCTCGGGCTCGTGCAGGCACACAGCGAACCCATTCCGATCACCCTCACCGTCGACCCCGACGCCACCGGCTGCCGCGCCGCGGCCGGTGCAAACCTGCTCGAACGAGCCATCGCACCGCTGCTCGATAACGCAGTCCGCTACGCGGCGACCGAAGTGCGCGTCGACGTGCGTTCGCAGGATCGTCAGATCCTCATCGACATTGCGGACGACGGGCCGGGGATCGACGCCGACGACCCGCACGTCTCCGGAACGGGGCTGGGCCTCAAACTCGCGCGGCGCGTCGCCACCAGCCTCGGCGGAGATATCTGCGCCGTCCACGCCGAGGACCCCACCATCGTCCGCACCACCATCCCGGCGCAATGAGGGCCACGCAATCGGCAGCGGGCAGCTCGCATCGCCTATGCCGCGCTCGCCCCGCCCCTCAGCGCACGAGGACGAACCCGGCAGGGGTGGTCAGGCGATGCCACGAC
>CAYPQR010000204.1:4244-5897 GCA_964412865.1 uncultured Intrasporangiaceae bacterium | reverse complement strand
CTCGATACGCCGCTCGCTCGTACCTCGCATCGCGGCTACTCGACCAGCCAGGGGGTATGCGTCTACTTCGAGTCCACTGTCCCGTAGGCGTCGCTCGCCTCGGCGAGGGTCTGTCGCAGGGCCGGCCAGGCCTGCTCGTCCAGGCCGAGCGCGGTGCGCAGGTATGCCGTCGTGGCCCGCTGCACGAGCGCAACCCGGTCCGGGCTCTCGTCGGTGGTCTGGGTGTCGTGGTAGCCGTTGATGCCGCCCAGGGAGTGCTCGCCGCCGTGAACGGTGAGCAGGTCGGTGGCGCCGGGCGCCAGGCGGTAGCCGTCGGTGAACCAGTCGGGGCCGCGCACCGACAGTGGCGAGTCGTCGTGGTCGCCGGCGACCACGAGGGCCGGTGTGGTCAACTGCGTGAAGTCGGGGTTCATGAAGCCGAAGTGTTCGGCAGCGAACGGGGTGAGGTCGCCGCCTCCGGTGCCGGTGAGGGCGAGCAGGACGGCCGCGGTGATGCGCGGGTCCGGCCCGTTCGCGCCCGGAGTGTCGTCGGCCCCGATGACGCGGGCGCCGGTGAGGATGCTGGCGGAGGTCGCGCCGAGCGAGTGGCCCGCGATCGCCACGCGGTCGCGGTCGATGCGACCGGCGAGCAGGGGCACGGCGGTCTCGATGGATTCGAGCTGGTCGATGACACGGGTCAGGTCATCGACCCTGGTCTGCAGGAGACGGGCCGCTCGCGGATCGTCGTCGGGCAGGCCGAGGGCGTCGAGGTGATTCGGCTGGACGACCACGAACCCGTGCGCCGTCCAGTGATCGACCAGCGGCTGGTAGGAGTCCATCGACGCGCCGAACGCTCCATAACCGTGGGAGAAGACGATGACCGGCAGATCGCTGCCCGCGGTGGGTCCGCTGACTCGGACCTGCAGGTCGTCCCCGCGGCCCGGCGACGCGAGAGTGATGGGCCGGATCGACGCGACCGGTGTGGCTGGTGCCGTGATGCTCATGGTGAAGTGTCCTCATGTCCGTATAGTTGGTGCGGAGCAGTGCTCCGGTTCAACTATACGGAGCAATGTTCCGATTAGGCAAGAGGAGGAGCCGCACATGACGACGCCGAAGAAGTCGGCCGCCGCTCGAAGACCGCGGGCCGACGCGCGGCGCAACCAGCAGGCGTTGCTCGATGCGGCTGCGGCAGTATTCGTGCGCCGTGGCGTCGAGGCTCCGGTGCGGGACATCGCCGCACAGGCCGGCGTCGGAATGGGCACCATCTACCGGCACTTTCCGACCCGTGCCGACCTCGTCGTCGCAGTCTTCCGCCATCAGGTCGACGCGCTCGCGCAGGAGGGCACCGCCGCGGCAGACGCCGGCGACGATCCCTCCACCGCACTGAGGGCGTGGGTGGATCAGTTCGCCGACTTCCTGGTCACCAAGCACGGCCTGGCGGAGGCCATGCGCTCCGACCGGTCCGGCTTCGAGCGGCTGCACGCCGAGTTCATCGAGCGGCTGGTACCCGTCTGCCGGCGGCTCCTCGAGGCCGCGGCCGCAGACGGTCTCATCCGCGACGACGTCCGGGCCATCGATCTCATGCAGGGCGTCGGCAACCTGTGCATCGGCGCGGGGGCCGACTCCCGTTACGACGCTCGTCGCATGATCGAGGTGCTGCTCGACGGACTCGCG
>CAYPQR010000204.1:0-4144 GCA_964412865.1 uncultured Intrasporangiaceae bacterium | reverse complement strand
CCGGGCCCGCCGGCGGCACAATTCAAGACGTCACTCAATGGTTATCGGCGAATATCGGCGAAGCAGTACAACCGGCGTGCGAATCCGGTTAGGCTCCCCGGACACGATCCGTTAGGACCTCCGGAGGACAGCGTGCTTCGACGACTCGTGGTGGCCGTCGCCTTGGGCATCCTGGCGCTTCTGGCGGCTTCCGGAACGACGGCTTCCGCGTCGCCACAAACCGACTCCGCCGTGGCGGCCGCGACGAAGGACGCCTCGAAACAGGCGATCTTCGGCACGGTCCGGGCGCCGTCCGGCAAGCCGTTGGCCGGCGTCAAAATCACGGTGTCGCAGGGCGGCACGACGATCGCGACGAAGAAGACCGACGCGAAGGGCACCTGGAAGGTGCCCGTGCCCAAGGCCGGCGTGTATGTCGTCGAGCTCGACACGAGCACGTTGCCCAAGGGCCTCAAGATGCGCCAGAAGGGCGGCCAGAAGCTCGACCACGTCTCCGTGAGCACGGGGGAGCAGCAGCCCGTCCTCTTCGGCCTGATCGACAAGAGCGCGACACAGGAGCCGACCGAGGGCAGCACCTCCGGCGCGACCAGCAGCCCCGATGCGGACGCCGGCACATCCGACTCGTCGGAGCAGGCCGACGACGGAGGTGGGAGCTTCGCCTCCCGCTTCGCGCAACTGTTCGTCGGCGGCATCGAATACGGTGCGATCATTGCGATCACGGCAGTCGGCCTGTCGCTCGTATTCGGGACGACCCGCCTGATCAACTTCGCCCACGGCGAACTGGTCATGATCGGAGCGGTCGTCGCCTACCTCTTCTCCAGCGGTCCGGGCAACCTGCCCCTGGTCATCGCCGCCGTCATCGCGATGATCGCGGTCGGCGCGCTCGGCGGCGGGCTGGAGATCGCCCTGTGGCGCCCCTTGCGCAAGAGACGTGCCGGCCTCATCCAGATGTTCATCATCTCGATCGGCCTGTCGCTCTTCCTGCGCCACCTCGTGCTCGCCTTCTTCGGCGGACGGCGGCGCCAATACGACCAATACGCGGTGCAGGGCTCCTATCACCTCGGGCCCATCGAGATCACCCCGCGCGACCTGATCATCACGGTCGTCTCGCTGGCGATCCTGGTCGGGGTCGCCGTCGCGCTGCAGCGCACGCGCATCGGCAAGGCGACGCGGGCGGTCGCCGACAACAAGGATCTCGCCGAGGCGTCCGGCATCGACGTGAACCGGGTCATTCTGGTCATCTGGGTCGTCGGAGGCGCGCTCGCGGGCCTCGGCGGAGTCTTCTTCGGGCTGTCCGAAGCCGTCTTCTGGAACATGGGATTCAACCTGTTGCTGCTGATGTTCGCCGGCATCATCGTCGGCGGCCTGGGCAGCGCCTACGGCGCCATGATCGGCAGCCTCCTCGTCGGGCTGGTCGCGCAGCTGTCGACCCTGTGGTTCTCGCCCGAACTGCAGAACGCCTGGGCGCTGTTCGCGTTGATCATCGTGCTGCTCATCCGGCCCCAGGGCATCCTCGGTCGCGCGGAACGAGCAGGGTAGGGGATCTGCAATGGATTTTATGACCGTCCTCTCCGACGCGTTCGGCGGCATGCTGGGCCCGGAAGCCGCGATCTATGCGCTCGCGGCGATCGGACTCAACATCCACTTCGGCTACACCGGCCTGCTGAACTTCGGTCAGGTCGCCTTCATGCTCGTCGGCGCCTACGGCCTCGCCGTGAGCGTGGTGACGTTCGGCTGGTCGTTCTGGGTCGGCATCCTCGTGGGCATCGGCTGCGCCGTCGTGCTCGCCCTGATCCTCGGCATACCGACGCTGCGATTGCGCGGTGACTATCTGGCGATCGCGACGATCGCCGCGGGCGAGGTGCTGCGCTACGTCTATCGCTCCGGGTATGCCGAGCCGGTCACCAACGGCGTGTTCGGCCTGCGCCAGTTCGCCGACCCCTTCTACGATCTGAGCCCTCTGCCCGACCGCAACTTCGACTTCGGCATCGTCACGTTCTCCTCGCGCAACCTGTGGGTCATGATCGTCAGCTGGGCGCTGGTCGCGCTCGCCTGCGTGCTGGTCTATCTGCTGATCCACAGCCCGTGGGGGCGGGTGCTGCGCTCGGTCCGCGAGGACGAGCTGGCGGCCCGGAGCCTCGGCAAGAACGTCTACGGTTTCAAGCTGCAGAGCCTCGTGCTCGGCGGCGTGATCGGCGCGCTCGCCGGCGCGTTGCTCGCGATCAACACCCAGTCGGCCTACCCCGACACGTATGACCCGAAGGTCACCTTCTATCTGTATGCGATCGTCATCCTCGGCGGCGCCGCCAGAGTGCTCGGCCCTGTCGTCGGATCGCTGATCTTCTGGTTCATCCTGGCCTTCCTCGGATCGTTCCTGCGCGCCGCCACCGACGCGGGCTGGCTGCCCTCCGACGTGCTCGGCTCGTCCGCGGTCGGTGCCCTGGTCATCGCGTTCGTCGGGCTCGGGTTGCTGCTGTTGATGGTCTTCCGGCCGGCCGGAATCCTCGGTAATGCCAAGGAGATGCGTCTCGATGTCCGATAGCTCAGCAAGCGAGCGGTCCGGCCCCGGCAAGGCCCCGGCCCGCGGCGACGTGTTCGCCGGGGTTGCCGCCGAGCCGGGCTCGGCCAAGCCCGACCCCATCCTGGTCGTGGACCATGTGACGAAGAGTTTCGGTGGCCTGCAGGCCGTGAGCGTCGACCACCTCGAGGTGCAGCGCGGCACGATCACGGCCCTCATCGGACCCAACGGCGCGGGGAAGTCGACGTTCTTCAATCAGGTGACCGGGTTCGACAAGCCCGATTCGGGCGCGTGGACCTTCGAGGGGCAGTCGCTCACGGGCAAGCCGGCATACAAGATCGCGCGGTCCGGGCTGGTGCGCACCTTCCAGCTGACCAAGGCCCTGATGCGCCTGACCGCGCTGGAAAACCTGATGCTGGGCGCGACCAACCAGACGGGCGAGCGGTTCCTGCCGGCGATCCTGCGCTCCTGGCGCGGTCAGGAGCGCGAGATCGAGCAGCGCGCCGACGAACTGCTCGAACGGTTCAACCTGGCCCGCATGCGCGACGAGTATGCGGGTGCCATGTCCGGCGGGCAGCGCAAGCTGCTCGAGATGGCGCGGGCGCTCATGGTCCACCCCACGATGATCATGCTCGACGAGCCCATGGCGGGCGTGAACCCGGCGCTGACCCAGTCGCTGCTCGGGCACATCCAGGCGCTGCGGGACGAGGGGATGACCATTGTCCTGGTCGAGCACGACATGGACGTCGTGATGGGCATCAGCGACTGGGTCGTGTGCTTCGCCGAGGGCGAGGTCATCGCCGAGGGCCGGCCACGCGACATCCAGGCCAATCAGGCCGTCATCGATGCCTATCTCGGATCCCGCGACGAATCCGTAAGGGACACAGCATGACTGATAGAGCGACAGTGCTTGCCGGCCGCGACCTCGTCGCCGGGTATGTGCCGGAGGTCGACATTCTGCGCGGATGCAACGTCGATGTGTTCGACGGCGAACTCGTCGGCATCATCGGCCCCAACGGGGCGGGCAAGTCGACCCTGATCAAGGCGATGTTCGGTCTCGTGCCGGTGCGCAGCGGCACGGTGACGCTGCGCGGCACCGACATCACCTCATTGCCCGCGCACGAACTGGTCGCCCACGGCCTGGGCTATGTGCCGCAGAACGACAACGTCTTCCCGTCGCTCACCATCAGCGAAAACCTCGAAATGGGAATCTTCCTGCGGCCCAAGGAGTATGCCGAGCGCAGCCGCATCATCAGCGAGCTGTTTCCGCTGCTCGCCGAGCGCAAGTCGCAAAAGTGCGGCTCGCTCTCCGGGGGAGAGCGGCAGGTCGTGGCGATGGGCCGCGCGCTGATGACCGACCCGCAGGTGCTCTTCCTCGACGAACCGTCGGCGGGGTTGTCGCCGATCATGCAGGACACCGTGTTCGACGCGATCCGGCGCATCAACGAGGCGGGTGTGTCGATCCTGATGGTCGAGCAGAACGCCACTCGCTGCCTCGAGATCTGCCATCGCGGGTATGTGCTCGACCAGGGCAAGGACGCCTACACCGGCACCGGACGGGAGCTGTTGCACGACCCCAAGGTGATCGAGCTCTACCTCGGCACGCTGGCGAAGGCGGCCGGCGACTGA
>CAYPQR010000203.1:0-5900 GCA_964412865.1 uncultured Intrasporangiaceae bacterium | reverse complement strand
ACCCGGCTCGCGCAGGGCCGCCCACGCACTGCGCTGCGCCAGCGCCTCGAGGTATGCAGGCGGGTCGGTGCGAGCGAGCGTGACCGGCGGGTTCGGCGGTGCGATGTCGAGACCGCCGAGAAGGTCGCGTTGCGTGATCAGTTCGTCGGCACCCAGCGAATCGACGCAGACGTGCGCCGTGATGTCACAGGATCCGTCGGGCACCGGCTCGCACCGGCTTCCGTGGCGGTAGCCCGTGAGCGTGCCGCCGGGAGGCGCCTCGCCCGAGCGGTGGCCGTAGTCGACCGCAACGACGACGCCGTCGCGAATCCGCTCGCACAGGTCGGCGTAGGCGGCGTCGCGGGTGGTGCCGATCTCGATCCGGTCGCCGTCGCTTGCGTCGCGGCGGCCATGACGCTCGCGCCATACGGACTGCTCGGCGTCGAGCTCGTCACCCAGCCGTTCCTCGCCGGCGCGGTTGACCAGCACGACTCGCCACGAGCGCCCGTCGTATGCGGCGACCGGGCACGGCACGTCGTCCAGCCACTCGTGGGCGATCACCAGCGTGCCCCTCAACCGGTCGAGTGCGTCGGGCAGCCCGCGGCCACCGGGGCTGCGCATCCACGAGATGTGATCCGGCAGATCGTCGGGCCGCTCGACCACGTCGACCCCGAGAAGGTCGAGCTCCGGCGCCTCGGTCGCAAGCTCCCGCAGCAACTCGCCTCGCCCCGCTCCGACGTCGACGACCTGCCTGAGGCCGTGTCGGGCGGTGACGGACGCGACGGCGCACGCCAGCAGCGGCCCGGCATGCGGGATGCCCTGCGCCGAGGTCGCGAAGTGCTCGGCCGGGCTGCAGCGACGATAGAAACCGGACGGGCCGTACAACGCGTCGTGCCAGGCCTCGTGCCACGGCTGCCGGTCCATCGCCCCAGTGTATGAAGTGGCGCGACACCGACTAGCGTCATCCCGATGAGCACACCCCTTTCCGAGACCGGCGGCGTGGAGCGCCCCCAACTCGATGTCGGCGTCGTCGGCAGCGGGCGCGTGGGGTCGGTGATCGGCGCGGCGCTGCGAGCGGCGGGCCATCGCATCGTCGCCACCTCCGCCATCAGCGAGGCCTCGCGCGAGCGTGCGGCGCGCATGCTGCCCGGCGTGCCGGTCGTCGCCGTCGAGGAGGTGGTCGCGCGCTCCTCCGTCGTGCTGCTCAGCGTGCCGGACGACGCCATCACCGGTCTGGTCGCCGGGCTCGACGCCCAGGGGGCATGGCAGCCGGGCAGGCTCGCGGTGCACACCAGCGGCTTCCACGGCGTGGGCGTGCTCGCGCCGGTGGTCGCCGCGGGCGGGGATGCGATCGCGATGCATCCTGCGATGACCTTCACCGGCACGGCCAAGGACCTGTCGCGCATTCCGGGGACGCCGTTCGCCGTGACCGCGTCGCCGGGCGCTGCATTGATCGGTGAGGCGCTGGTGCTCGACATCGGCGGCGATCCGTTCCCGCTCGCGGACGAGGACCGGCCCGCATACCATCTGGCGCTCGCGCACGGCGCCAACCACCTGGTGACGCTGGTCGCGCAATCCCAGCAGATCCTGCGGGGGATCGGCATCGACGACCCGTCGCGTCTGCTGCGGCCGCTGCTGGAGGCGGCGCTCGACAATGCTCTCGAGCACGGCGACAAGGCCCTCACGGGACCGGTCGCGCGAGGTGACCTGCAGACCGTGCGGGCGCACCTGCGGTCGGCCGCTGCACAGGACCCCGACATCGAGATCGCCTATCGCGCGCTGGCACGGGCCACCGCCCGTCGCGCCATCCAGCGCCGTAGGCTGCCCGCGGAGACCGCCTCGCCGATGCGCGACCTGCTCGAGGACGACGAGCGGGCCTGACGCCCGGGCCGGGGCCGACGGCGACGAGGAGATGTGATGAGTCCACGCGTGGTGCACACCCGCCAGGAACTGGCGCCCGCCCGGGCGGCGCTCGACGGGGAGGTCGCCGTCGTGATGACGATGGGTGCGCTGCACGAGGGGCATGCCGAACTCATCCGGCGAGCTCGTCGCGAGGGCGACCACGTCGTCGTCACGATCTTCTTGAACCCGCTGCAGTTCGCCGCGGGGGAGGACCTCTCCCGCTATCCGCGCACCTTCGACGCCGACGTGCAACTGTGCGCGAAGGAGGGCGTCGATGTCGTCTTCGCACCCTCGCCGGACGTGGTCTATCCCGACGGCGACCCGGGGGTGAAGATCAGCGCCGGGCCGCTGGGTGACGTGCTGGAGGGGGCATCGCGACCGGGACACTTCGACGGCGTGCTCACGGTGGTGGCCAAGATGTTCCACCTCGTGCGTCCCCACCGCGCGCTGTTCGGTCAGAAGGATGCGCAGCAACTGCTGCTGATCCGGCGTATGGCACGCGAACTCGACTTCGGCGTCGAGGTCGTGGCGGTGCCCACCGTGCGAGAGGCCGACGGGCTGGCGCTGTCGAGCCGCAACACCTACCTGAGCGCCACCGACCGCGCCGCCGCGCTCGCCCTGTCGGCGGCGCTGCAGGCCGGGGCCGACCAGGCTCGTGAGGGCTCGGCGGCCGTGCGCCGTGCGGCGCGGGACGTGCTGGTGCGCGAGCCGCTGGTGATCGTCGACTATCTCGTGCTCGTCGATCCGATCACCTTGGAGCAGGTGCCCGAGTGGTATCGCGGACCGGCGCTGCTCGCGGTCGCGGCGAAGGTCGGCACCACCCGGCTGATCGACAATGTGCCGCTCACGATCGGTCCCGACGCGCAGGCCGTCGACGTGCGCACCGCCCGGGGAACCCGGGCCGGTCGTTGACACGGGGTGCGGGGTTACTCTTGAGGGGTGTGGCCGGCCATCGAAACCCTGATTCCCAGCGCGGGTGCGCTGTTCTTGCTTTATGTCATCTTGAAGCACATCGTCGAGGGTGACCGGCGCGAGCGTAAAGCGCAGGCGGAGTGGGAGCGTCAGCAGGACGAGTTGGAGGCTTCCCGGCAATCCGAGGAGAATCCGCCGAGCCGGCATTCATAGTTGTTTTTGAGTCCATATTTCGTTGTGTTACTTTTTCCTCGTCGGATTTCAATCCAATTCGCCGAGGAGATTCCATGGCACAGCGAGTGCAGATTCTGCTGGAGGACGACGTCGATGGCTCCGAGGCAGTAGAGACCATCAATTTCGGGGTTGACGGAGTCAGCTACGAAATCGATCTTTCCGCGGCGAACGCCGCCAAGTTGCGTGATGATTTCGCGGAGTGGGTCGCGCATGCGCGTCGCGTGCGCGGCCGCCGGCAGACCGGTGCCCGTGGCGGCCATCCCACCAGGGTCAGCCGCACCGACCTGGCGAAGGTGCGCGAGTGGGGCCGCAACAACGGCTACAAGGTGAGCGACCGTGGCCGGGTGTCCGCGGAGGTGCAGGAGGCCTACGCGAAGGCGCACGGCTGAGCGATTCTCGCGTTTTCACGTCCTCAGGAGGTCGCCGTGGCGGTCCAGCCGCTCAGTCACCTCGTCGAGATCGAGTTGGCGCAGCCGTCCGGTGGTCTTCGCACCGTTTTCGATCTCCTCCCAGGTGCGCGGGGCCGCCGCGGTCGGGCGATCCTTTCCACGCAGTGAATACGGGCAAATGGTCGTTTTGCTGCCCGCGTTCTGTGACCAGTCGACGAGGATCTTTCCGGTGCGCAGCGACCGGGTCATTTTCCACACCACGAGCTCGGGATGGGCGCGGGTGAGTTCCTGAGCGAGTTCTCTGGCCCATTCGCGTGCCTCGTCGCTGGAGGTCTGCCCGTCGAGGTCGGCATACAGTTGCATTCCCTTGCTGCCCGAGGTGACGGGCACGACATTCGAGAAACCGGCGGACTCACATTCGGTTTTGATGATCAGCGCCAATCGCGCGCACTCGTGAAGGCCCGCCGGCGGTCCGGGGTCCAGGTCGATGACGAGCCGGTCCGGCAGTTGCGGTGTGCCGTCGTCATCGACCCGCCACTGCGGCACGTGCAGTTCGAGCGACGCCAGATTGACCAGGTAGGTCAGTGCCGCGACGCCGGTGACCAGCGGATAGGTGACGCTCTCGTCCTTGCCACCGTGTCGTGAGGTGATCGTCGTCCTGGCGAGCCAGGAGGGCGCCCCGGCGGGCACGTTCTTCTCGAAGAACGACGGCCCCGCCGTGCCGTGCGGCCACCGGACCCGGGTGACCGGGCGACCCGCGAGGGCGCGCAGCAGCGGATCGGCCACGCGCGCGTAGTAGTGCAGGACCTCGCCCTTGGTGGTCTCGGTGCCGGGATAGAGCACCTTGTCGAGATTGCTGATGCGCAGCGTGCGTCCGCCCGCGCGCACCAGCATCCGGTCGTCCCTGTCGTCGGTCGTCATGGCGCATCCTCCGTCAGATCTCGCGGCGTCAGATCGGCGCGCAGGCCGCGCCACGTCGGCTGGCGCAGTCTGCCGCCCGGTGAGGTCGACAGGTAGGCGACGTCGCCGACCAGCTCGGGGCGCAGCCAGGTCGTGCCCAGGGCATCCGCGTCGGGCAGTTCGTCCGCGAACGGGGGGTCGCGCCGGGTGAGCGGCTCCATCATGCGCAGCAGCCGGTCGCCGGCGCTGCCCGCCAAGCCGGCGCCGACCCGCCCGCGGAAGACCAGGCCGCGCTCGGTGGGTGTGCCGAGCAGGACGGCCCCCAGGCCGTGACCGCCGTCCTGGCGCCGCATCCCGCCGATCACGAACGATCCGGTCGTGCGGTGCACGATCTTGCGCCAGTCGTCGCTGCGGCGCCCCGGGCGGTATGCGGAGTCGATCCGTTTGGACACCACTCCCTCCAGCGCGTGCTCGCGGGTGGCGTCGAGCAGCGCCCGGCCCTGCGTGAACACCGGCGACACCCGCACGACGTCGCTCTCCAGCCCGATGCCCTCCAGCAGGGCTCGCCGCTCCCGCAACGGTCTGCCGACGACCGGCGACCCCGCCGCACGCAGCACGTCGAAGACGACGTAGCTGGCGGGTGCGGCCTGCGCCGCGTGTCCGGAGCGCCGGGGATGCGCCCGGTGCGCCAGCGCGCCGAAGGACGGCACGCCGTCCTCGAGCACGACCAGTTCGCCGTCGAGCAGCAGGTCGGCATAGTCGGTGAGACCCGCGTGCGCGCCGGCCAGCTCCGGGAAGCTGCTTGTCACGTCTCGCTCGGTGCGCGTGGTCAGCCGCACCCGGTGGTCCCGCACGTCGGCGAGCAACCGCATACCGTCCCATTTCAGCTCGTGCCACCAGTCGTCGCCGACCGGCACGGCGTCATAAGGGGTAGCCAGCATGGGGCGCATGAGGCAATCCTTGGTCAATGCGAGCCATATGGAAAGGCGCCGTGTCGTTCGGCCTGGTCAATGTGCCGGTGCGGCTGTATTCGGCGACCGAGAATCACGACGTGCAGTTCCGCCAGGTGCACCGCACCGACGGCGGGCGGATCCGCTATCGCCGCGTGTGCTCGATCGACGGCGAGCAGGTCTCCTACGACGACATCGCCAAGGGGTATGAGACCGAGGACGGCGACATGGTCGTCCTCACCGACGAGGATCTCGCCGGGCTGCCGGTGAGCACCAGCAAGGAGATCGCGGTCGACAAGTTCGTGCCCGCGGAGCAGATCGACCAGCTCTACTTCGACAAGAGCTACTACCTGGAGCCGGTCGGCCAGGCGGTCAAACCGTATGTGCTGCTGCGCGAGGCGCTGGCCGGCAGCGACCGCGTCGCCCTGGTCACCGTGTCGATCCGCACTCGCATGACCGTCGCGGTGCTGCGGGTGCGCGGCGACGTGATCGCCTTGCAGACGCTGCTGTGGCCCGACGAGATCCGTGAACCGGACTTCGGGGTGCTGACCGACGAGGTGCCCGACGTCAAGCCGGCCGAGCGGGAGATGGCCACGATGCTGGTCGACCAGATGGCGGGCGATTTCGATCCGGA
>CAYPQR010000202.1:0-5920 GCA_964412865.1 uncultured Intrasporangiaceae bacterium | reverse complement strand
GTCAGCGGGCGGTGTCGACCGCCTGCGGCACGCCCCACGGGTTGTCGTCGCGCAGTGGCTCGGGCAGCAGCTCCTGCGGCGCCGACTGGTAGGCGACGGGGCGCAGGAATCGGCTGATGGCGGCGCTGCCGACCGAGGTGCTCGAGTCGTTGGTGGTTGCGGGCCACGGGCCGCCGTGCTGCATGGCGGGAGTGACGGCGACGCCGGTCGGCCATCCGCCGATGAGCACGCGGCCGGCGTGCTCGGAGAACGACTGCACCAGTTCGGCGGCCTCCGCGCTGCCCGCCTCGCTCTCGGCGCAGTGCAGGGTCGAGGTGAGGTTGCCCTCGAAGAGTTCGCCGAGCGTCTCGGCCAGATCGACGTCATCGGGGCACTCGACGATGATCGACAGCGGGCCGAAGCACTCGTCGAGCAGCACGCCGGCGTTGTTCTTCAGCTCATCGAGCGAGACGGCGACGAGCGTCGGCGTCGCCCATCCGTTGCCGTCGTCGTCGACGCGCACCCCACCCTCGGCGATGACCCGCACGGGCGCGCCGAGGATCTCCTCGCGCCGCTTCACATACCCGCGGGTGATGCCGGGGTTGAGCAGACGGTGCTCGGGCACCTTCGACGCGCCCTCCTGCAGCGACGCGTCGAGCCCGTGATCGGCGGGCGCGAACAGGAAGCCCGGCTTGGTGCACAGCTGCCCGGCCGACCCCGACACGCTGGCGAGATATCCCTGCGCGATGTCGGCGCCGCGCTCGGCCAGGGCGGCCGACGTCACGACGACCGGGTTGACGCTGCCGAGCTCGCCGTAGAACGGGATCGGATCGGGCCGGGCCGCGGCGATGTCGGCGAGGATGCGGCCGGCACGCACTGACCCGGTGAAGGCGGCGGCACGGATCGCGGGGTGCTTCAACAGATCGACGCCCTCCTGCTGGCCATGCATCAGCTGCAGGGTGTCCGTCGGCATGCCCGCGGCATCCAGCGCGGCCACGGCGACCTCGGCGCACCGGTCCGACAGGCGCGGGTGACCGGGGTGTGCCTTGACGACCACGGCGCAGCCTGCAGCGAGCGCCGCCGCGGTGTCACCACCGAGCACCGAGAACGCGAAGGGGAAATTGCTGGCCGCGAAGTTGAGCACGGGGCCGACCGGCAGCAGGCAGCGCCGCACGTCCGGGCGCGGTCCCAGCGCGAAGTCGGGGTCGGCCCTGTCGATGCGCACGTCGAGATACCGTCCGTCGGTCACCGTCGCGGCGAACGCCTCGAGCTGGAAGCGTGTGCGCTTCAGCTCACCCGTGAGCCGGGCCTCGGCGAGCCCGGTCTCCTCCTGCGCGATGCCGATCAACTCCTGGTCGGCGGCGCCCAGCGCATCGGCCACGGCGACCAGGGCCGCGGCCCGCTCACGCGGACTGGTGCGCGAGAACTCGCGGTGGGCGGCCTTCGCCCGCCGTGCGATGTCGTCGATGGATGCTGCCATGGATCTCACTCCTCGCTGATGATGTGGTCCTCGCGAGCCTCGGCCGGCGGATGCCGCGCCGTCTCACGATGTATGCAGTTGTCCGGCCCGTCGATGCCGCTGCGGCGACGTCGTCGGGCGCCGTCTAGAACTCGAATCCGGTGGGGAACGGGTCGCTCGGGTCGAGCAGGTATTGCCCCACCCCGGTGACCCAGGCTCGGCCGGTGATGGTGGGCACGACGGCGGGCACCCCGCCGACCTCCGTCTCCCGGATCAGCCTGCCGGTGAACCGGCTGCCGATGAAGGACTCGTTGACGAAGTCGGTGTCGAGCGGCAGTTCGCCGCGAGTCCACAGCTCCGCCATACGCGCCGATGTGCCTGTGCCACAGGGTGATCGGTCGAACCACCCCGGATGGATCGCCATGGCATGCCGTGAGTGTGCTGCGGTCGAGCCCGGGGCGATGAATTCGACGTGGTGGCAGTGGTCGAGCCCGTCGATGGTCGGATGCTTGGGCGGCGCGACCGTGTTGATCGTGTCCATGATCGCCAGGCCGGCCCGCAGGATGTCGTCCTTGCGGGCGCGGTCGAAGGGCAGTCCGACATCGTCGAGCCGCACCATCGCATAGAAGTTGCCGCCGAAGGCGATGCTGTAGGGCACGAGGCCGACACCCGGCACGTCGAGCTGTTGGTCGAGCCGCTCGGTGTAGCTGGGCACGTTCTCGATGGTCACCGAGTCGGCGTGGCCGTCGCTGACGGCGACCCGGGCGATGACCAGTCCCGCCGGTGTGTCGAGCCGGATGGTGGTGACGGGCTCCTCCACCACCACCATCCCCGTCTCGACGAGCACCGTGGCCACACCGATGGTGCCGTGCCCGCACATCGGCAGGCACCCGGACACCTCGATGTAGATGACGCCGAAGTCCGCGTCGGGCCTGGTCGGCGGCTGGAGGATGGCACCGCTCATCGCGGAGTGCCCGCGCGGCTCGTTGACCAGCAGGCGGCGCAGGTCGTCGTGGTGCGCGATGAACCCGAGCCGCTTGTCGTTCATGGTGTCGCCGGCGAACACGCCGAGACCGCCGGTGACCACGCGGGTCGGCATACCCTCGGTGTGCGAGTCGACGGCGCTGATCACCTTGCTGCTTCGCACTCGCTGTCCTCCTGCCTCATCGTGCCCGCCGGACGGTCAGCGCCGGGATGCCAGGTAGTCCAGTGCACGCTGCGTCTGCCGGCGCACCTGCGCCTCCTGCTCCGGCGACAGCGGCCCACGCGGCGGCCGCGTGGGTCCACCGTAGCTGCCCCCGGCCATGTCGATCGACAGCTTGATGGCCTGCACGAACTCGGTGGTGGTGTCCCAGTGGAAGACGGGCACGAGCTCGGTGTAGAGCGTGCGGGCCGCGTCGATGTCGCCCTTCTTGACCAGGTTGTAGAGCTCGACGGCCTCCGCGGGGAAGGCGTTGGGGTAGCCCGCGAACCAGCCGGTGGCACCGGCGACGAGCGACTCGAACAGCGCGTCGTCGGCTCCGGCGATGACGTCGATGTCGCAGCGGTCCTTGATCTCGAGCACGCGCCGCACGTCGCAGGAGAACTCCTTGATCGCGACCACGTTGTCGATCTGCGCGAGCTCGGCGACGATGTCGGGCGTCAGGTCGACCTTGGTGTCGAACGGGTTGTTGTAGGCCATCATCGGCAGCCCGACCTCGCTGACCTTGCTGTAGTGCTCGATCAGCTCGGAACGGTTGGCCTTGTAGAGGATCGGCGGCAGCAGCAGCACGCCGTCGGCGCCATCCTCCTTGGCGGCCTGCGCCCAGTCCTTGGCCTGGTGCCAGCCGACACCGTGCACGCCGGCAACGACGATGCCGCGGCCGTCGACCGCCTGCACCGCCGTCTGCACGACCTTGCGCCGCTCGTCGTCGGTCAGCGAGGAGTATTCACCGAGCGAGCCGTTGGGGCCGACGCCGCGGCAGCCGTTGTCGATCAGCCACTTGCAGTGCTGCGCATAGCGGTCGTAGTCGACGGCCAGGCCGGCTGGGGCCGACGAGTCCTCCTTGTAGGGGAGGGTGGTGGCGACGATGACGCCGCCCAGGTCGAATGTGTTGCCTGTCATGGTTGTCCTTTCCCTGATGAATGGTCCCGAGGGTCGAATGGCGCCGGCGTCGCGGCGAGGTCGGCGAGCCGGATCGGTGTCGCGATCGGCCTCCGGTCGGTCGTGGTGGGCCCGAGAAGTTCTGGGCCGCCGAGGATCTGCTCGACACTGCGACCGCACATGCGGCCCTGGCAGATGCCCAGGCCTGCCCGCGTGCTCAGCTTCAGGGAGCGCAGGCTCCGGCTGCCGTCGGTCTCCGTGGCGCGGCGGAGCGTGCCGTAGCAGACCTCTTCGCAGCGGCAGATCGTCGTGTCGTCCTCGAGCCAGTCGGTCCACCCGGGGCGTATGCCGTGGGCGGCCTGCAGACGCGCGGCGAACGCACGCTCCCGGTCGCGCCGGCGTAGCATCCGGGCGTCCGGCCGCAGTCCCGCCGCGGCAACACCCGCGATCGTCCCCTCGGCGGCGGAGAGCCGCATACCGCCGATGCCGGTGATCTCACCGGCCGCGAACACTCGAGGAGTGCTGGTGCCTTGGGCGGCGTCGACGCGCACGAATCGGTCTGCGGTCAGCTCGCATCCGGCCGCGATCGCCAGTTCGAGGCGCGGCGTGAAGCCATGGCCCACACAGACCGCGTCGACGGTGACCGTGCGCTCCGTGCCGGGCACGGGGCGCCATTGGTCGTCGAGCCGGGCGACGGTGACGGCCTCCACCGCACTCGTGCCGTGGGCCGCGATGACGCCGCTCCCCACGTGGTAGGGAACGCGGTGACGCACGTGGTGGGCCGCATACTGTGCCAATTCGCCCATCTTGCCGGTGGATCCGGCCAACTGCCATGGCTTGCGCAGCCACCCGGCGGTGAGCGCCCTGCCGCGGGAGGCCTCGTGCACGCCGAGCACGCGGGATCCGGTCTGGGTGAGCGACTGGGCGACCGGCAGCAGGAACGGGCCGGCCCCGGCCACGATGACACGCTCTCCGACGGCGACGCGCTCACTCTTGGCGAACGCCTGTGCGGCGCCGGCGGTGAAGACGCCGGGCAGATCCCAGCCGGGGAAGGGCAGCACCCGGTCGTGGGCGCCGGTGGCGAGCACGAGGGCGTCGGGGGTGAGCGAGATCGATTGCGGTTGTGGCTCATCGAGTGTGATCAGGATGCGGAGCCGCGCCCGGCCGCTGCTCGGGTCCGACGGCTCGATCGCCCACACCTGTGCCCCGGTGAGGATGCGGCAGCGGGGGTCGGCCTGCAGCGCGTCGCGCAGCCCGAGGAACCGGCTCCACCCGTGGTGGAGGAGGCGCTCGTCCCGGCCGGCCCGCTCCTGCGGCAGGTGACGCCAGAACTGCCCGCCGACGTCGGTCGCGGAGTCCACGAGCACGACCTGCTGGCCTGCGGCACAGACCTGTTCGGCGGCATGTAGACCGGCAGGACCGGCCCCGATCACGACCACTTCAGTCATCGGCGGCCTCCCCACGCGATTCCGCCGGGCAAGGCAGCCGGTCGTGCTGGGTCTGGACACTGTCGCCGTCGCGGGCGAGCCTCTGGCACAGGCGCACGTCGCGCTCACCGTCGACGGTGGCGATGCAGTCGAAGCAGACGCCGATGCCGCAGAACAGGCCGCGCGGTGCGCCATGGGCGGAAGTGCGGCGCCAGGAGGTGCGGCCGTTCGCGAGGATCACTCCCGCGAGCGTCTGGCCCCGAACCCCTTCGTACGCCTGGCCGTCGACGGTGATCGTGATCGCTGTGGTCGTGTCTGGGCGCACCGGATCGTCGGCGGCGCGTCGCATGAAGGACGTCATCAGGCCGCGCTCCCCTCGAGATGTGCGGTCAAGGAGGGGCGTGACACGGCATACGGTGCATCGTCGACCGGCGCCGGACGCTGCGCGATTTGGGCGGCGACGATCTCGGCGGTGGCGACGGAGAGCCCGATGCCGGCCCCCTCGTGCCCCGTGGCGTGCCACAACCCGGGCATCCGGGGGTCCGGGCCGATGACCGGCAGATGGTCGGGCATGTAGGGCCGGAACCCGCCGTAGGTGCGCATCACCGGGGTATCGGCCAGGAACGGGAAGATCCGCATCGCCTTTGCGGCGATCTGACGGATCACCTCGACGTCGAACCGATCATCGAATCCGACGCGCTGACGCGAGGATCCGATCAGCACCGTCCCGGCCTCGGTCGACTCGATGACGCTCGAGGTCTGCAGGTCGGCGTCGCTCGACGCGACGGCGCCGACGTAGTCGCCGTCATAGACCTTGTGGAAGATGCGGTGCGGCATGCGGGTGGTGACGAGCACCATTCCCCGGCGTGGAAGGACAGGCAGACGCAGCCCGAGCGCGCTCGCGACCTCACCCGACCACGGCCCGGCGGCGACGACCACACGATCGGCCTCCATGTCACCCATGGTGGTGCG
>CAYPQR010000201.1:0-5952 GCA_964412865.1 uncultured Intrasporangiaceae bacterium | reverse complement strand
CCGGCTGCTGCTCGAAGGCTTCTCCCGTGCGTCCCATGCTCCATTATACGCACAGACGTTCGATCATCACAAGACGTTTGTTCGAAATAGATCGAGTGTTTTGCGGCCGTGGCCACCCCTGGCGACAGGATCCACCCACGCGCCGGAGGCACTGCTCGACAGGACCAGCGACGGGCCTACGCATTGGGAACAGTGAGCATCAGATCGCGCGGCTACTGACCGGACCCCCGGGCTGGTCGAGTAAGCGGAGGAGCGAAGCGGGGGAGCTGTATCGAGACCTCGTAAGGTGCGCTGCCAACCGGCCTGGCAACGCCCGCTCAGAGGTCTCGCTCCCCCGCGCGCTGCGCTCTATGCGGGAGGTGCCCCCATTGCCTCGCGCTGGGGGTACCGCCCAGCGCGAAGCGCGAGGGGGAGGCGCTCGGCTACTCGACCAGCTGGATTCGCTCAGCCGAGGGCTGCGACGGCGGCGTCGTAGTCCGGCTCCTGGGTGATCTCCGGGACGAGCTGGTTGTAGATCACCGTGCCGTCGGAGTCGAGCACGACGACGGCGCGGGCGAGCAGGCCGGCCATCGGCCCATCGGCCATGGTCACGCCGTAGTCCTCGCCGAATGAGCTGCGGAACGCCGACCCGGTGGTGACCTTGTCGATACCCTCAGCGCCGCAGAAACGGCCCTGAGCGAACGGCAGGTCCTTCGAGACGCACACGACCGTGGTGTTGTCCAGGCTCGCCGCGAGCTCGTTGAAACGGCGCACGCTCGCCGCGCAGACACCGGTGTCGATGCTGGGGAAGATGTTGAGCACGGTGCGGCCCTCGACGTCGGCCGAGGTGACCGCCGACAGGCCGTCGCCGACCAGTTCGTATGCCGGAGCCTTGCTGCCGACGGCAGGCAGCTCGCCGACGGTGCCCACGGATGATCCTTTGAACGCAGTAGTAGCCATGCATGATTCGTACACCCCGCGCCGATCGCCGGTCCACCGGGGTCGGCCATTCCTTTCACCCACCGCCGCGTGCTGTGTTTCGATACCGCCATGGGAATCTTCGGCAAGCGTGAGGGGTCAGCGCGGGCCCTTCCGGCCATCCGGGAATTCTGGGCCTGGTGGGAGGACGGCGGCGCACGGGCCTGTGCCGCGGCGGTCGGCGAGGGGCCCTCGCACGAGGCCATGAAGGACCTTGCGCGTCACGTCGAGGCGATCGACGAAGGGCTCGCATGGGAGGTCGGGCCCGGCAGTGAGTCCGCGCACGTGCTGGTGGTCTCGCCCGACGGCGACCCCGCGCTGCGTTCGATCGCCCGCCGATGGCTCACCACGGCGCCCGACCCGGACGTCGTCTGGTCGTATGCCGATTCACGGCAGCCGCTGACCGACCTGTCGAGCGCGACCGTGCGGCTCGGCACACGGGAGGTCGCGCTGGACAAGGTGGTCGTCGGGGTGCACCGGGGCACCTGCCGGCTCGACGTCACGCTCTTCCACCCCGCGATGCCGGACCTCGGCGAGCAGGAGCGAATGCGCCTCGCATTCCTCGCTCTCGACGCGGCGATCGGCGAAGAGGCGACGGAGACCTGGATCGGTGAACTGACCCCCGCGGAGGTGTCGCCGCTCGACGGCTTCGGGCTGGCCGGGCTGCGAGCGACGGTGCGCGACCTGCGGGAGGAGTTCACCGGCGACGACGGCGAACCGACCTGGCTCGTGCTGCAGGGGGAGACGCCCTACGGGCCGCTGCTCGCCTCCACCCAGGTGCCCCTGGCGGCGGCCTGGGCGCCCCGGCTCGACACGCACATCGGGGTGAGCGTTCCCTACGTGAACAAGGAGGACTCCGGCCTGCCGGGCGAGCGGTCGCTGAGCAACCTGCGCGCGCTGGAGGACCACGTCATCGCGCGGCTCGGCGGCCAGGGCCGGCTCGTCGCGCACGAGACGACCCGCGGCGTGCGGCTGCTGCACCTCTACGTCGACGGCGGCACACCCGCGGTCGACCAGGTGAAGGCAGCCGTGCAGGCCTGGGACGAGGGCAAGGTGCGGGTGCGCGCCGAGTCCGACCCCGGCTGGTCGCAGGTGCAGCACTTGCGTGGCTGAGGGGTCGCGTCGCGCGTCTCGGCCGGCGCGATACCGCCGTCACCGCTCGTCTACTCTGGTCGGATGGATTCCGACAAGGCTGCCCTGCGGGTCATTGTCGCCGAGGATGAGGCGATCATCCGGCTGGATCTGGTCGAGATGCTCCGCGAGGACGGGTTCGACGTGGTGGCAGAGGTCGGCGACGGCCGGGAGGCTGTCGACAGTGCCCGCCGGATGCAGCCGGATCTGGTGATCCTCGATGTGAAGATGCCCGTCCTCGACGGGATCAGCGCCGCCGAGGAGATCACCCAGGACGACACTGCACCGGTCATCCTGCTGACCGCCTTCTCCGACAAGGACCTGGTGGAGCGGGCAGCCGACGCCGGTGCCATGGCCTACGTGCTGAAGCCCTTCGGGATCAAGGATCTGCGCCCGGCCATTGCAGTGGCCCGTTCGCGCTGGCAGGAACGCAAGGCTCTGCGCCAGGACATCGCCGACCTGGACGAGCGCCTGGAGACCCGCAAGCGACTCGACCGTGCCAAAGGGCTGCTCATGACCCGGCTGGACCTCGACGAGGCTGCCGCGTTCCGTTGGATCCAAAAGGCCGCGATGGATCGTCGCCTCGGCATGCGCGAGGTCGCCGACGCGGTCATCGAGCAGATGGGCGACTGATTCCCGCGATGTCACCACGGGAAAGTGGGGTTTTGGTCGCGCCCGCCCCGCGGAGGGCATATCCTCGCGGAGGACAATCCACGCGATGGAGGTGACGGACGCCGATGGCACGACAGGCGGTGCGAGTCGGCCGAGTGCCGATCGACGACGACAAGGCGGTAGAGCAGTTCTCGCAGTTGTGGATCCGGTCGCGGGTCGCGTTCGGCCACAGTGATCAGTGGGCACAGCGCACCGTCGGTGAGGGTGCGCTGCGCGCAGTCCTCGAACGTGACGACGTGCGTGTCTATCTCGCCGTCGCCGGCGACGCCGCCGCAGGCTTCGCCGTGGCCCTCGACGGGCCGCTGTCGACCCTCGTCGAGCATCGCGCCGTGTGGATCGAGCAACTCTTCGTCGTCGAGCATCTGCGCGGATCCGGTGTTTCCAAGGCACTTCTCGGGCGCATCGCCCGCGACGCGCAGAGCGCCGGGGCGAACCAGCTGGTCTCCTGCGTTCCGTCGCACGCGAAGGAGCTCAACCGGTATTTCGCGCGGCTCGGTTTCGTCCCGTCCGTGACGGAGCGCACCATCAGCCCGTGCAACCTGCTGCGCCACCTCGCCGGGGACGATGCGCAGTCCCCGGCGATGGAGATCGTGCGGCGGCGTCGTTCCATGCGCGCCAGGGCCCGTGCCCGTCTCAAGATGGCGCACTCGGGCAGCTGAGTCCTCAGCGTGCCTTCGGCGCGTTGTCACGGAGCATGCAGGTGATGCGGCTGGTGCAGATGCGCCTGCCCTCGTCGTCGACGATGGTCACCTCGTAGGCCGCGAGGGTCCGTCCGAGCGACAGCGCCTGCGCGGTGGCGGTGACGTGGCCGCTGCGCACCCCGCGGTGGTGTGTCGCGTTGATGTCGAGCCCGACCGCGGCCCGGTCCGGGCCCGCGTGCACCCCCGCCCCGATCGAGCCGACCGTCTCGGCCAGCACCACGCTCGCGCCGCCGTGCAGCAGTCCATACGGCTGCTGATTGCCCTCGACGGGCATGCGCGCGACCACCCGGTCGGCGGAGATCTCCAGGTATTCGATGCCCATCCGCTCGGCGAGCGATCCCTTGCTCATGGCGTTGAACCGGGCCAGCAGGTCCGGGTCGGTCAGGTCGTAGGGCGAAGAGGATGCACTGGGGGTGCTCACGTTGTCGGTCATACCGCATAGGCTGCCACGCGTGAAGCGATTGCTGCTGCTGGATGGACATTCCCTGGCCTACCGTGCCTTCTTCGCCCTGCCGGTCGAGAACTTCTCGACCACGACAGGGCAGCCGACGAACGCCGTCTACGGCTTCACGTCGATGCTCATCAACGTGTTGCGCGACGAGGATCCCACCCACATCGCGGTGGCCTTCGACGTTTCCCGGCAGACGTTCCGCACGGAGGAATACGCCGATTACAAGGCCGGCCGGGCCAAGACGCCGAGCGAGTTCAACGGCCAGGTCTCGCTGATCAAGGAGGTGCTCGACGCGCTGCGCATCCCCTACCTCGAGCTCGACGGCTATGAGGCCGACGACATTCTGGCGACGCTCACCGCGCAGGCCGAGGCCGCCGGTTTCGACGAGGTGCTGATCTGCTCCGGAGATCGCGACGCCCTGCAGCTCGTGTCGGGCCACACCACGGTGCTCTACCCACGCAAGGGTGTCTCCGACCTGGCGCGCATGACCCCCGACGCGGTGGAGGAGAAGTATGGCGTGAGTCCTGAGCGCTACAGCGACCTCGCGGCCCTGGTCGGCGAGCACGCCGACAACCTGCCCGGCGTGCCCGGTGTGGGGCCCAAGACCGCCGCGAAGTGGATCGGGCTCTACGGCGACCTGTCCGGCATCGTCGACCACGTCGGCGAGATCAAGGGCAAGGCCGGTCAGTCGCTGCGCGATCACCTCGACGGGGTGCTGCGCAACCGGCGGCTCAACCAGTTGCTGCCCGATGCCCCGATCACCGTCACCGTCGATGATCTGGAGCGTGCCGCGTGGGCGCGCGACGAGGTGCACACGGTCTTCGACGGGCTCGAGTTCCGGGTGCTGCGCGATCGGCTGTTCGCCACGCTGGAGTCCGCCGAGCCGGAGGCCGGCGGCGCCGTCGAGATCGACGGTCAGGCGTTGCAGCCGGGCGAGGTCGCCGGCTGGATCGATGCGCACCTGACGGCCGACGCCCGCGCCGGCGTGCAGGTCGTCGGCACGTGGGCCAAGGGCAGCGGCGACGCCCAGGCGCTGGCGGTCGCCGTCGCCGGTGACGGCGAGGCCGACAAGGCCGCCTACATCGACCTGGTCGAGCTCACGCCCGACGACGAGAAGGCGCTGCGGGCCTGGCTCGCCGACGACGGCCGCGGCAAGGTGCTGCACGATGCGAAGGGCCAGTTGCACGCCCTCTCCGGTGCCGGGCTGCCGCTGTCGGGGATGACCTGTGACACCGCTCTGGCGGCCTACCTCGTGCGGCCCGACCAGCGCTCCTACGACCTGGCTGACCTCGTGCTGCGGCATCTGCAGCGCGAATTGGGTTCGAACCAGGACAATCCCGCCCAGGGTGTGCTCGACCTCGACGACGGCGCCCACCGAGGTGTCGAGACCATGCAGCAGGCCGCCGCGGTCGTCGACCTCGCCCAGGCCCTGCAGGCGCAGCTCGACGAGGTGCACGCCACCGCGTTGCTGTCCGAGGTCGAACTGCCGCTGGTCGGTGTCCTCGCCCGGATGGAGCAGGACGGCATCTTCGTCGACGCCGACGCGATGACGCAGCTCGAGGCCGACTACGCCGACAGCATGAACCAGGCTGCGGCCGATGCCTATGAGGCGATCGACGGTGAGCAGATCAACCTCGGCTCACCGAAGCAGTTGCAAGTCGTGCTGTTCGACAAGCTGGGGATGCCCAAGACCAAGCGGACCAAGACCGGATACACCACCGACGCCGAGGCGCTCAGCACCCTCTATGCCAAGACCGAGCACCCGTTCCTGGAGGCGCTGCTGCGGCACCGCGACAGCTCCAAACTGCGGGTCACCGTCGAGGGTCTGATGAAGTCGGTGGGCGACGACGGCCGGATCCACACGACATACCAGCAGACGATCGCCGCCACGGGCCGGCTCTCCTCGACCGAGCCCAACCTGCAGAACATCCCGATCCGCACCGAGGCGGGTCGCCGCATCCGCGAGGTGTTCATCGTCGGAGACGGGTTCGAGTCGCTGATGTCGGCCGACTACAGCCAGATCGAGATGCGGATCATGGC
>CAYPQR010000200.1:0-5954 GCA_964412865.1 uncultured Intrasporangiaceae bacterium | reverse complement strand
GCGCGCCGACGAGATCGGCCGCGCCCGCCTCGAGGCCTTCATCAAGGGCGACGAGCCCCGCTGATCGGCCTGAAACGGCCCGGACTCCCCCTCGGAGTCCGGGCTGTTTCGCGTCCCGGAGCATGATGGGCGGGTGACTTCCCTTCCCACGCACGTGCTCGATCCCGTCCGGCAGCGGTATGCGCAGTGGCTCGCGCTGGACGAACACGGTGTCGTCGAGGATCGCGACGAGGCCGCCGAGGACGTGCGCGCCCTGCAACTCGTGCTGCGGCTGGAGCGCGGGACGCCGCCGAGCTGGCACCAGGCCGTGGCGCTCAGTGCATCGGCGGCCGTGGCGGTATGCCTCGACCCGCGCTCGGGCGAGGGCGGCGACTGGCACGACGCGGTCGCGGCCTACTGCAGCGGGCACATCCGCAAGGTGACGCGGCGGGCCCGGGGCGCGCACTGGGAGGCCGCGCAGGACCTGCCCGGCATCACTCTCACGTCGGGCGACACGCAGGTGCGGGCGCTCGTGCCCGGCCGGGCAGCCGACCTCGACAAGCGCATTGCGCGGCTGCAGGTGGGCGGCACGGATGCCCCGGTCGACGCGCCCATGCCGGTGCCGGACGGCGCGCTGCGGATGTGGCTACCGCCCGAGCCGGTCATGACACTCGGCAAGTCGATGGCCCAGACGGGTCACGCCGCCATGATCGCGGCGGCCCTTCTCTCCGACACCGACCCGGCGGTGCTGCAGCGCTGGGCCGACTCCGGCTATCCGACGCACGGCGTCCGGGCGGACGAGCCGACGTGGCGGGCGCTTGCCGAGGCGCTGCACGACCCGGCACGCGCCTGGAAGGAGCAACGACTGGCCGCCGTCCGCGACGCGGGGTTCACCGAGATCGCTCCCGGCACCATCACCGTGATCGCCCAGGCGCCGGCCGCCGCGTCGGGGTGAGCCGCGGCGCCGCGTCTCAGGCAAGCCTGCGTGTCACCTGGGGTGACGTCCATATCGCGAGTGCGGCCATCACCGCGGCCAGAAGCGGCACCCCGATCCCCACGACGGCAAGGGCCGCCCAGGGTATGTCGATCACCGGCTCCGCTCCCGGGCCCTGAGCGGTCAACGGCCACGTGAGAGCGACACCGGGCACGAATCCGATGGCCAGTCCGAGCAGGCTGCCGATCAGCCCGACGACGAAGGCCTGGGACCCGGCGATCATCCTGCGGACCCGGCGGGTGGCTCCCACAGCGGCCAGGGTGGCGAGGTCGGCGCGGCCCTCGGCCTGGGCCAGGGCCGTCGAGACCAGAGTGGCGACCAGCACCAGCGATCCGAAGATGCCGAACAACACCAGGTAGATGAGCAGCAGGTCGCTCTCGTAGCCTCGTTCCACCTCGAGATGCTCCCGGTCCGAGAGCTGCCGCGAAATCGCCTCCTCGGTGTCCTCCGGAATCGCACCGTCGGGTTCGCGCAGCGACAATGCGTCGGTGTAGGTCTCCCAGTGCTGCGCGGCGGCGGTCGCCGGCGTGATGAGGGCGCCGGTCGATCCGGCCCGGCCGAACCGGTCGAGTTGCTTCGCCGACACGGCGGCGGTGGGCAACTGCTGGGTGTGGGGCGCGCGGATCCGGCCGACCGGCTCACCGTATTCGGTGAGCTTGCGGACACCGGTCAGCACCATGACGTTCCCGCTGTGGACCACGTGTCGGCTGGCTGCGATGAGGATGCCCCCATGGGTGAGTACGTCGATCTGGGCAGGGCTGAGGCCGAGGCGTTTGCGGGCCGCGGCGGCATCGACCACGCCGATGGACGATCTGCTCGAGTACCGGTCGGAGCCGAGGGCCGAGCACCTGCGCACGGGGCCGAACGCATCGACACCCCCGCGGTGCGCACTCCCCGATCTCCGCGCACACGAGGCGCGCTGCACCCGCACGATCGTGGTCTTCCGGTGAGACTTCGCCGGCACGGGGGGCCCGGCCCCGTCCGCGCCGATCCGGTCGTTCGCACCGATCCGCCGGACCGGCATGATCTCGAGCCCGGGGGCGGCCCGGTGGACGGTGGCGACGGCGTCGGCCGGCCATCCGGCTCCGGCCCCGGTGAGCAGCCCCTGACCCATGACGGTGCTGGGCTCGTGATCGCGGGCCGCCTGCGCCTGGTCGCCGGCATTGGCGATCGTGAGGGCTGTCAACGCGGTCACCGCCGTCATGATCGCGGCGACGGCCGGGCCCGACCGGCCGCGCTGCCGTCCGATGTCGCGTGTCGCCATCCGCAGGGGCAACGGCAGCGCCCGCCCGAGCCGTCCGGCCGCCGACAGCAGCCACGGTATGAGCAGCAGCCCGCCGCAGACCAGCACCAGCGCACCCACCGTGATGCCTGTCTCGTGCCCGTGGCGCACAACGCTCACGACCAGGGCGACGCCGCCGGCGCCCGCAAGGATCAGGCCGAGCACCGGCTGCCCGCGACGCACCCGCCGCGCCGTCACCCCGTGACCGCGCAGCACCGCCACGAGGTCGAGCCGCCCGGCACCCCGTGCGGGGAGGTAGGCCGCGACCAGCGACGCCACCGCCGCGCAGGCGACCATACCGAGCACCTCCCAACCCGGGATATCCACGGGTCCGGGAGGATTGGACGCAAATGCGGAAGCCCACCAGCGTATGGCGAGGACGCCCACGGGGACGCCGACGACGGCGCCGGCCACGGCGGACACAGCGCCCAGAAGGACCGCCTGAGCGAGCACGTAACGCCGGACCTGCACCGGCCGGGCACCGTTGGAGGCGATGAGGGCCAGTGATCGCCGCTGACGCGCGGCGCTGACCGCGAACGCCGGCCCGGCCAGCAGCACGGTCTCCACCAGGATGCCGACGACGATCAACGCCACGACCGCGGCCAGCGCGCCGTCGTCGTCCGGAGCGTCCAGCGACGGATCGGCCTGTGCCTGCTGCGGATGTGAGATGACCTGCCGACTGGTGACGATCAGACCGTAGGTGTTGAGGCGCTTCACCTGGGCCCAGGTGATCGGGCCGCGGTCGGCCACGAGGAACCCGTCGCTGTCCAGGTCGCTGTGCCAGGCCGTCGCGGCGGACGGCAGGGCGACCAGATCGCCTGTTGTCGTGTCGGTCACCCACGCGTGGCCGACGCCCACCACGGTCACCTCCACCGGGTCCGCGCCGGCCGGTGTGATCGTGACGTGACCGTGTCGGGGAAGGCCGTCGGCCACTCCCTCGGCGGTGACGACGACCTCGTCGGCCGACCGCGGCCACCGCCCGGAGTCGAGCGACGTCATTCCCCGGGTGGCCGGTCGGCGTCCGTCGACGAACAGCGTCATGGCATTCAGGTGCCGGTCACCGAGCTTCACCGGCACCGCGGCAGCCCCGGCAGGCAGGACGGTGCCCCCGGTGAGGCGCTGGAGTCGCTGCGCGGTCCACGGTGCGTCCGCGGACACACCGGGCCCTCGACGTGCCTTGCCGTCGGTGTAGTACCCACCACGGTTCGGATCCGGATCCTGGCGCACGCGCTGGTGTTCGACCCCGTCGAGGCGCACCGGGGAGATCAACGCCTGCGACCGTCCCATCATCCGTGGGAGGCCCTCGCTCGCGTTGACGTCGTGGGTCGCGAGCGCCGTGGCACCGGCGCAGATGAGCAGGACGGGCAGACCGACCAACAGCGCGACGAGCAGGCTACGGCCGCGGTGTTTCGCGATGTCGCGGCGCGCCAACCTGAGCGCGCCTCGCCAACCCGTCCACCAGAGGCCGAATCCGCCGCGGCCCTCGCCTCGCCGACGGCGGTCTGGCGCGGTCTCCCCCGAGGTGACCACGTCAGACCGCCGGACGCGGATCGAGCAGCGTCTCCGCGGCGGGCGAGGCGCCCGTCGTGTCGACGACCACGCCGTCGCGGAGGAAGACCACCCGGTCGGCCCACGCGGCATGCCGGGCCTCATGGGTCACCAGCAGGCCACCGGCACCGGCGTCGCAGCGCTCTCGCAGCACCCGCAGCACGGTCTCGCCGGTGTGCGAATCGAGGGCGCCGGTCGGCTCGTCGGCCAGCACCAGACTCCTCGCACCGACCAGTGCCCTGGCGATTGCCACTCTCTGCTGCTGCCCGCCGGACATCTCCTCGGGAAACCGCTCGGCGAGGTCTGCCAGGCCGACCATCTCCAACGCCGCAACAGCCTGCTCCCGCGCCGGGCGCACGCGCATACCGTCCAACTCCAGTGGGAGAGCGACATTTTCCGCCGCGGTCAACGAGGGGACCAGATTGAGATCCTGGAAGACGAACCCGACTCTGCGTCGCCGAAGCTCCGCCAGCTCCCGTGCCGAGAATTCGGCGACGTCGTGGCCGTCGACGAACACCCGCCCGCTCGTGGGCCGGTCGAGCCCTCCGGCGATGTTGAGCAGGGTGGACTTGCCCGAGCCGCTCGGACCCATCACCGCGACGAGCTCGCCGGCGTGGACTTCCAACGAAACGTCGGACAGGGCCCGGACCTGCGTCGCACCCTCGCCATGGACGCGGGAAACCTCTTCGAGGGCGAGGAGCCCGCAACCGGATTGCGCAGTCATCGCGAGTCACCACGAAGTGATTCGGCGACATCCCGCGTATTCGCGCGCCGCGCGTTCGCATCGACCCCTTCGAGAGCGTGGCGCGCGCCGGCGGCCCGGGCCACGCTCGCCTCGACGTGATCGAGCCAGCGCACCTCGGCCTCGGCCGCGTAGACCAAGTTCTCCAGCACCAGTTGCCAGGCCAGCTCGTGCCGCGGCGCGTTGTCGGGGTCGGTGCGGGCCTTGAGCCGGGTGAGATCCTGCAGGTGGCGCAGGGTCGCGGTGCGCTGAGTCTGGATGACCCGCTCGACGTCCACACCGGGCACGGTGACTGCGAGCGCCAGCTTGATGGCCAGCTCGTTGCGCGGCGTGCCGTCGCGACCGACCGGCGACGCCCACCATCGCTCGACCTCAGCTCGCCCCGCGTCGGTCAGGCGGTAGCTGATCCGCCCCTCGGCGTCGGCGTGCCCGGCCGCCTCGACGAGGCCGTCCCGCTCCAGCCGCGTCAGCGTGGTGTAGACCTGACCGACGTTCAGCGGCCAGGTGCCGCCGGTGCGCTCCTCGAACTCCGCCCGCAGAAGGGCGCCGTACATGGGCTTCTGTGCCAGGAGCGCGAGAAGGCTCTGCCTGATCGACATGTCACCGACCTTCCAAAGGGCTACATACTCAGTATTGTCGCTGGTGAGAGCATGTATACCGAGTATTCGTCCGATGGTCAAGCGATACTCTCGAATCCGATCGGTGAGCCACCGGCCGACGACTCAGGCTGTCTGCGCCGCCGACAGGCCGAGCTTCTTGGCCGTCTCCTCCCGCATCTGCGCCTTGCGCACCTTGCCGGTCACCGTCATCGGGAACTCCTCGACGATCTCGACGTAGCGCGGGATCTTGTAGTGCGCGAGCTTGCCCTCCGAGAACTCCCGGATCGCTTCGGCGTCGAGCGACGCGGCGCCGGCCTTGAGCTTGATCCAGGCGGCCAGCTCCTCGCCGTACTTCTCGTCGGGGACGCCGATCACCTGCACGTCCTCGATGTCGGGGTGGGTGTAGAGGAATTCCTCGACCTCGCGCGGATAGATGTTCTCGCCGCCGCGCACGACCATGTCTTTGATCCGGCCGACGACGTTGGCGTAGCCGTCCTCCCGCATCACCGCCAGGTCGCCGGTGTGCATCCATCCGTCCTCGTCGATGGCCGCTCGCGTCTTGTCCTCGTCGTTCCAGTAGCCCACCATCACCGAATAGCCGCGTGTGCAGAACTCGCCGTGCTCGCCGCGTGGCACGGTCGCACCGGTCACCGGGTCGATGATCTTGATCTCGACGTGCGGGTGCACCCGGCCAATCGTGGAGGTGCGACGCTCCAGGTCGTCGTCGGCACGAGTCTGCGCCGAGACCGGGCTCGTCTCGGTCATGCCGTATGCGATGCCCACCTGCGACATGTGCATGTCGTGGATGCA
>CAYPQR010000199.1:0-5973 GCA_964412865.1 uncultured Intrasporangiaceae bacterium | reverse complement strand
TAGTACTTGCCGTAGTAGTTCAGGTGACACACGACATTCAGGTACTGCACGTCGGCGCTGAACGGCAGCGCGTTGTGTGATCCGACGGGGCGATGCTCGTTCTGGTAGTTCGACCATGCCCGATCCTGCGCCAGATACGTCAAGCACTGCTGGCGGCTGGGGTGCGAGCCGGGCTGCCGGGCCGGGGCCGGGCCGCCGAGGGCGAAGCCGTTCGCGTCACGAGCGATGGTCCCGTCCCAGGTGATCTTGGAGACCACGCCGGGCATCGTGATGGCCGGTCGCGCCGCCACCGTCGTGCTGTGGCGCGGCGTGGGGGTGGCCTTGTGCGTCGAGCCGGCAGGGGTCGAGGCGGCGTGCGTCGCCGTGGGCCCGGCCTTCCGCGCGGTGTTCGAGGCGTGCGGGGCTTGCCTTGTCGTCGGTGCCGGTGACGCCGATGAGGGGTTTGACGTCGAACGCGCGGGTGACGCGGCGGCTGTGTGCGTCCGGTTGCCCGTCGGTGCCGCGGCCCCGTTTGGCCCACCGCACCCTGTGAGACAGAGAGCCGCTGCCCCAAGGATTGTCGATACCGCGATGGTCCGGATCATGGCTCTCTCTCCGTGGCTGCCGCATCCCGCGCTGACGTTGTATCAGTTCCACGCTAGTACTGGCTGGGCGCGCCAGCACGGCTGTGGCGCCTTCGCAGTGGGCATCCCGGCCTTCTCCTTCCCGTCTGGGGTCGTGGCTGTCCGCGGCATGACACTGCCCCTATCGTGGGCCGCATGGATCTGGAGTTTCGCGTGCCCTGCAGCGAGCTCGGCCTCGAGGATCCCATGACCTCCGAGGAGACTGAACGCCTCGTCGATCGGCTCCAGCAGGTGCTGACGGCAGCCGGATTCCGGGTCGAGATCGGCTCGGGTGGGGATGACGTTTTCGAAGGCCACGACGACTACGACGTCTTCTCGGTCGAAGAGCGAGAGCAGGGGTTCTACACCTATCCGGAATTGCGTGTCGAGGGTTGCGCACAGCCCCTCATCTCCGTGCGCAAGCGGGATGTCTTGTTTTCCTCCCTGCGCAACGACAACGACGAGCAGAACGCGGCGGCCGAAGTCGTCAGGGTGATCCGCACGCTGGAGGAGACCGTGCTCCCGGTGCCCGACGATGTGCTGGGGCGTGTGTGCGACGAGGCGAATCGGCATGCCGTCGACCCCGACGGGAGGATCCGCCGACCGGTCATCAGCCGGTCGGAGCGGCGCGAGCGGGCGATCGAACTGTTCGCGCGGGTCGCCTCGCCCGAACTCAGGAGACCGACGGCAGAAGACTTCGAGCGCGATCATTTCACCCGGCTGCGTGAGATGACGTTCGACACCGGCCCCTTCAGCACGGCCATGTCGATCGAACCCTCGGGTCATTCCACCTCGGTGGCAATTCCTCGAGGCTTACGCGGCACCCGCGCGTTCGACGATCTCGAGCGCGAGATGCGCGCTGTGTTGAAGGAAGCGATCCGGCAGCCGTGGCAGGCCACTGGCCTGCCCACCGGCGTGGAGGTCCGATTCGACGGCGAGGGACTCGAGGCTCGGCTGGTGTTCGACAACGTGGTGGACGGCGGCAAAATGGTGCCGGAGTCTCGCACGAGACGGAAACCGCACGCGTGGGATGAGATCGCGGTGGCGGCTGCGGCCCGGGATCCGAGATTTCAGCCGAGCTGGCTGCCTGAGGCCCTGCAGATCGTCGCCGCGGGCGGTCATGACGTCGTGGTCAACCGCGAACTGACAGCGTTACCAGGTGAGTTGCCGCCGCTGACACTGCGCGACCGTCTGCGCTCTCGCATGCCCCGGCGGCGCTGAACGACGCAGCGCCTCGCGTCTGATCATTGGTCATCGCGCACTTCGACGGGGGCTACTGCACCCGCGTGTGGCTCTATGTAAGGTAAGCCTTGCCTAAATCACGATGAATCAAGTGGAGGAGTTCTCGTGCATCGCACACGCACCAAGAAGGCGGCGCTCGCCGCGAGCGTCGTCACCGCCGGTCTGCTGGCCGGCACCCCGATGGCCCATGCCGCAGCACCCGTCGCGCACGGTCAGAGCCAGTCGTCGGTCATACAGGCGTCGGCCAAGCATCGCGGGCACTGGCCGAAGCAGGATCGGGTCAAGTCCGCCCAACTGATCACCGGGCAGTATCAGAGCGCGTATTCGGCGCGCAATCACCTGCTGTGGGTGACGAGCGCCGTCGGGCGGCCGCCGGTGACCGACTCGAAGTTGACCGCGGTCGATCCGGCGACGCTGAAGGTGAAGAAGACGATCACACCGCCGGTGGTCGACGAGTCGACCGGAGCGGTCGAGGCGGTGTATGGCGTCGCGGTCGACGACCGTCACAACACCGTTTGGGTGACCAACACCAGGGACAACTCCGTTGCGGTCTACAGCCAGCGCTCCGGCAAGCACCTTGCGACGCTCCCGAACGTGAAGCACGCCCGGGAGGTCGTCGTCGACACGCGCCGCAACCTCGCGTGGGCGACCGCGAACGGGGGCAACGCGGTCGTGGAGTATGACACCTCGACGCTGACCGAGAAGAAGCGCTTCACCGTCGCGGGGTCCTCGCCGGCCGGCCTGGCACTCGACCCCACGAGCGGCGACGTCTATGCGACCGACCTGGCGAACGCCCAGCTGATCAAGCTGTCCCCGCATTCCAACAACGTCACCTTGATCCCGGCCGGCGATTCGCCGATCTCCGTCGCCCTGTCCAGGAACGCCAAGACCGCGTACGTCGCCAGTCAGACCACGGGTGTGTCGATCATCGACCTGCACAAGGGTGTCACCCAGAAGGTCATCGACAAGGACAACGGCGCCCTGTCGGTGGCGACCGACCCGCGCACCGGCAAGGTCATTGCCGCGAACCGCACTGCGGGAAACGCGGTCGTCATCAACCCGCGGGTCCCGAAGGTGATCGACACGATCACGACCGGCGCCAACGCCAACCATGTGTCGTTCGGCGGCGGGTATGCCTGGATTCTGGACAAGTCCGGCTCCGGCGCCGCCGACAAGTTGTTCCGAGTCTCGATGCGTCACCGCTGACCGCTTCGAAGCGTCGAATGGGGAGCCCGGCAGCTGCCGGGCTCCCCGATCGATCCTTCGGGAGTCTCCTCGCCTGGGGATCTGTTCGAGCGAGCGCGTTGTCAGTGCGAGTGGGTCGAGGCAGCCGACCTTGCGCCGGCCAGGGCGCATTCTGGGCGGGCTTGCTGCTCGGTCCTGAGCGGGCCGAATGCCATGACGGTCCCCACACGCGGTGACCGCTCAGCTGACCACCTCGGTCTCGGCGATCCCGGCCTCGTCAGTCCAGGTCGCATAGCTGCCGTCTTCGCGCTGGTTGTTCTTCATGGTGAGGGTGGCGCGCGCCGTCAAATCTCCCGGGTCGTCCGTGACGACGTCGAAGTTCAGCGGGCCACCTTCCTTCGCCCCCAGCGACTTGGTGAAGACGAACGTCGTGAAGGACCCCGTAACCGGGTTGACTGTCCAACCGCCCTGGAGGTTACTCACAGTGACAGCTGGGTCAAAGACGATCGTGACGATCAGCGTCGGGCTCGCGGGCGGAGGCACCCAAGGGTCGGCCTGGTAGGAGATCTGTGCCGAGAAGTGCGCCTCATTGCCTCCGGTTGCCGGCGTGAGGGTTACGTACTGACGCCCGCCGTCCGGCCCGGGGACACCCGACCAGTAGTAGTTTGCGCTGCCGTTCGGTGCCGGGCCGGGAGGGCTCGCGGCCGTTGCCGGCGCTGCGGCGGCGACGGCGATGACCGGCACGGACCATGCGGCTCCCTTGGCGACCGTCCGGCGCGAGATCGGCTTACTCGATTCCATGTCCTGCTCCATCTCCGTTGCGCGATCCACGGCGCACATATCGTGGCAGACGACGACAGCCGTCGTGGCGGATATTGCTGGAAGCCGCGCGATGGTCCGCCGACACCGCCGCCGGGTCCTCCTTTTCCGGTGCGTCGGCGGCACCGCATCGTCCCGCGTACGGTGACGGTATGACCCCCGCTCAGTTGCGCGCGTTCTCTGCGGTCGTGCGGCTCGGCTCGGTGAAGGCCGCCGCGGCCGAGCTCGGGGTCAGCGAAGCGGCCGTGTCGCTGCACATCGGGAAGCTGCGCAGGGAGTTCGACGACGACCTGTTCACTCGCACCGGCTCCGGGCTGGCATTCACGCCGGGCGGGCTGCGTCTGGCCGGCCGTGCCAGCGAGATTCTCGGATTGCAGGATCGCACGGTATGGGAGATCAAGCAGGCCGGGCGCGGGCGCCGGCTGCTGCGCATCGCGGCCTCGCCGTTGTTCGCCGAGCATGCGGCGGCCGGCCTGATGGATCTGTTCACCAGCAGGGCGGCCGACCTCGACCTGGAGCTGAGCGTGCAGCGGCCCGGGCGCTTCCCCTCGTTGCTCGCCGATCGCAGCGTCGACATCGCCATCGGCCCCAGTCGGCGCGACCTGCCCAGCAACCTGGTCGCCAAACCGTTCCTCAACTACGAGATCGTCGCCGTCGTCTCGCCCGACCACCCGCTCGCCGGGCACCAGATCACTGCGGCGGCACTGCGCGGCATGGACTGGTGCCTCGGCCCGTCGGCGGTCGGAAGCCACGGCGTCGTGCAGGACACCCTGCGGGATCTGGGTGTGCCGGAGGCGAATCAGCGCATCTTCCAGAGCGAGGCGGCCGCGCTGGAAGAGACCAAGCGCAGCCACTGCGTGACGCCGGTCGTCCAGTTCGCGGTCGCCGAGGATGTGCGGGCCGGGCGTCTGGTCCAGATCGACTTCCCGGGCGCTCACTCGCGGGGCACCTGGACCGCGCTGACCCTGGCCGACTGTCCGCCGACCGCCGAGGAGCTGATGCGCTTCATCTCCAGCCCACGCGCCACCCAGGCGATGCTGCGGGGAGCGGGAGCCAAGATCGGCCGGTTCCGGCCGGCCGTCCACGTCACGCTGTGGAGCTGACGCCGCGCCGCGCCGTAGCGCTGCGCCGGATCACGTCGAGCGCCTCGCCCAGCGCCCGGGCCGTGTGCGCGGGGAGGAACTCGTCGCAGTAGGGAAGCGCGGCACTCATCGACGCGACGCGCGGCGCAAAGCCGGGGAAGCCCGCCCGCGGGTTCAGCCAGATCGTCCGGTATGCGCGCCGGTGCACGCGGGCCATCGCCCGCGCCAGATCCTCGGCCGGTTCGGTGTCCCACCCGTCGGAGGCGATCAGCACGACCGCGCCGCGGATGCTGTTGCCGTGCCGGGAAGCCAGCAGCGCACGGATATTGCTTGCGATGAGGGTGCCGCCGAACCGGTCGACGACCCGCTCGGTCGCCTGATCGATCGCATCCCGCGCCGACCGGCGCTGCAGCGCCGGGGTGAGTCGGGTCAGCGACGTCGAGAACGCGAAGGTCTCCGCATGCCCGCTGCGGGCCAGCGTGCGCATCAGATGCAGGTATGCCGTGGCATACGGCTCCATCGACTGGCTCACGTCGCAGACCATCACCAGGCGCCGTGGCACGGTGGTGAGCCGCGCTCGGACGAGCTCCGCAGGATCGCCGCCACTGCGATGGGCGCGGGCGATGGTGCGGCGCAGGTCGACGAACCGGCCGTGGGTGTCGCCTGTGCGGCGCCGGGTTCGCCGCTCGGGCCAGTGCCGCAGAGCCCGCTCCAGCCAGTCGCCGAGCGCAGTCAACTCCGCTTCGTCCAGGTCACCGAATGGCGTCTCGGCCAAATGACCCAGATCACTCGGCAGTCGCTCGAGCAGCGTTGTGCCGGCGTCGGATCCGTCCTCGCGTTCGGCCGCCGACGGCAGCGTGTGCCAGGGTAGACCGGTGCTCTCGCCGTCGCCGGCGGACGGCGCCCGCACCCGAGTGAGTGCATCCTCCTCGGAGGCGGCGACGGGGGCCGGGTCGCGCCGCGCATGCGGGTCGACGGCAAGGGTCGCGCGCTCGAATACGGCTGCGAACACGGCGTCGAAGACGGCGAGATCCTGGTGGTGC
>CAYPQR010000198.1:0-6006 GCA_964412865.1 uncultured Intrasporangiaceae bacterium | reverse complement strand
TCGAGACCGGCAGCTTCGAGCACGAGGCCGAGGCCATCTTCGCCGAGGCCGAAGCGAAGTCGGCGCGCTGATGGCGAGCGAGGCACCCGCCGTGGTGGACGACGAACTCTTCGAGCTGTCGGACGCCGAGGCGGTCGCCGTCGGCGAGGTGGTGGCCGCCTTCGCGAGCGTGCTACCGCCGGAGCGCAGAGCGCCGTATGACGAGCTGGAGCGAGCCGTCGCGGCCGGTGAGCTGGCCCCCGAGCAGCTGCCCGAGCTCGAGCGGGTCTGCGTGCTCGCGCTGGAGACCGGCCGGGCCCGGCAGATCGGCAAGGCCGAGACCGAGCGACTCGTCAACGCCGTCTATCGCCGCACACCCGGCGGGACGGCGCTCACCGGCGAGGCCGCCGACGTCAACAAGGTGCTCGCAGGGCTGGCCGGCAAGACACTGCAGGTGGCTCGGGTGACCTGTCGCATGCCGGGCCGCTACCAACTCGACGTCGTGGTCGACGGGATCGACGTCGCCATCTCACTGGAGCCGGAGGGTGTGGAGGTCCGCAGCCTCCAGACCGGCTGAGCTCGAAAGACACCACCACGGGAAGGGGCATCGTCGTGCCCGACACACACCGCGACCGCATCGCCGAGGCCGAACAACGGTCCCTTTATCCGCTGTCGATGGACCTGACCGAACGGCAGGTCGTGGTCGTCGGCGGCGGGCCGGTCGCGGCGCGGCGGGTGCGTGGCCTCTTGGATGCCTGCGCCGTCGTCCGGCTGATCGCGCCGTCGCTGTGCGACGACCTCGTCTCACTCGTCGCCGAACTGGCGACGGCGGATGCGGCCCGTCCGTCGCGGCTGCAGTGGATGTCGCGGCCGTATGCCGGGCCGGGTGATCTCGAGGGGGCCTGGCTCGTGCATACCGCCACCGGTGACGAGTCCGTCGACGAGGCGGTGGGCTCCGACTGCCGAGCCGCCCGGATCTGGTGCGTCGACGCGGGATCGGCGTCGCGCTCCAGCGCGAGGGTGCCGGCCTGCGCGAGCGTCGACACCCCGGACGGGCCGGTCACCGTGGCGGTGACGGCGGGACGAGATCCGCGGCGCGCCGTCGCGGTGCGCGACCGGGTGACACGGCTGTTGATCGACGGCGACGTCGACCTCCGGCGCAGACGGCCACGGCGCGGCACCGGCTGGGTCGCGCTGGTCGGCGGCGGCCCCGGCCGTGACGACCTGATCACCGCCAGGGGCCGCACACTCCTCGCGGCCGCGGATGTCGTGGTCGTCGACCGGCTGGCGCCGCGAGGCATTCTGGCCTCTCTACCCGATGACGTGCTGGTGATCGACGCGGGCAAGCGGCCCGGTCACCATCGTCTGCGGCAGAGCGACATCAACGACCTGCTGGTCGAGCATGCCTCCGCGGGGCGGGCCGTGGTGCGCCTCAAGGGCGGCGATCCCTTCGTGCTCGGTCGCGGCGGCGAGGAGGCGCTCGCGTGCGAGGCCGCGGGCATACCGGTGGAGGTCGTGCCGGGTGTCACCAGTGCGGTGTCGGTGCCGGCCTCCGTGGGCATCCCGGTCACGCATCGGGGCCTCTCGCGCGGTTTCAGCGTCGTCACCGGCCATGACGAACTGCAGGACGTGCCCGCCGGCAGCGATCACACCGTCGTCATCCTGATGGGCGTTGCGGGGCTGCGTCGTTCGGTCGCCAAGATGCTTGCCGCAGGCCGCCTTCCGGACTGCCCAGCGGCAATCGTCGAGGACGGGTTCGGGCCCCGTCAGCGGGTCACGGTCGCGCCGCTGCACCGGCTGGCCGATGCAGCGGTCGAGTCGGGCGTGCGCTCGCCGGCCGTCGTGGTCGTCGGCGACGTCGTCACCGTGTGCCCGGCGTGGTCGGGCCGTGCCGCGCATGCCGGGGCCGCCGTATGAGCGCTTCCGACGGCGGGCAGCCCACCCTGGTGTTGACTGCCCACGGCACCGAGAACCCCTCCGGGCCGAGGGTGTTCGACGATCTCGCCGTGCTGGTGCGCGGGCGATTGCCGGGGGTGCGCGTGATGGTGGCCTATGTCGACGTGATCGGCCCCACGCTGACCGACGTGCTCGATAGGGAACTCGAGCATCACCCTTCCGCGGTGGTCGCGCCCATCTTCCTCGGCTCCGGATATCACGTGGAGACAGACATTCCCGATGTCGTGGCGCCGTATGGTGAGCGCGTCGCCGTCGCGCGGTCGCTCGGGCCGGACCCGGAGGTGATCGAGGCGGTCGCCGACCGGCTGGTGACCGCCGGGCCGGCCGGTGGGCCGGACGCAGTCGTGCTGGCGGCCGCCGGGTCGAGCCGAGCGAATTCTCGGCGCCAGACCCGCCGGGCGGCCGAGATGTTGGGTGCCCGGCTCAGCGTGCCGGTGACCGCCGGGTTCGTGACGGGCCCGGGCGGTTCGGTGCCGGATGCGGTGCGCTCGGCGCGTGCGATGCACGGCGGCGTCGTGGCGATCGGCAGCTACCTGCTCGCCCCCGGCGTCTTCCACGACCGGCTGCGGTCGGCGGGTGCCGATGTGGTGGCGCCGCCCATCGGCGCGCACCGAGCACTCGCAGACCTGGTGACGCGCAGATACCGGTCTGCCGCCGACCGAGCGCGGTCGTGTCTCGCCGTGGTGTGATACCCGCCGCGGCCCAGTGTCCTCACCGGCGCCGCCTCAGACGTCGTAGCCGGCCTCCCGCGCGGCATCCAGCAGCGGACGCCCCTGCGCGAACACGGCGTCGAAGGTGAGCTTCAGCGCGGCGGCCAGTTCGGGATGCTCGACCAGGATGTTGGTGGCGGTGATCGCCCCGGCCACCGGATCGGTCAGCGAGAAGAGTGCCCTGTTGCCGTCGACCAGGCACATCTTCATCGGCACGGAGTCGACCACCCGCGCGTTTTCCCCGGCCGCGACGAACTCGGCCGTCTCCTCGACCATCCGCGGGTCGTCCAGCAGCGACGACTCGTAGCAGCAGCAGACCTCGCCGCCGGCCTCCCGGATGCGCCGGGTGGCCTCCAGTCCGATCTCGTTCTCGGTGGAGACGTACGGCGGCTTCGACAGCACGAACATCGACTCCTGGGCGCCGCTTTGCAGGTCGTGGAAGCGCGCCGACAGCACGCTGGTGTCTCGCAGCATCTCGACGTAGGCCATGGGCGCCGTCTCGACCTGACCCTCGGACCAGAGGGTGCGCAACGTCTCCGCGGCGGTGCCGGCGCGGCCCGCCAGGGCGTCGAGCTGCTGGCGGTGGTGCATCATCAGCCCGTCCAGCGCGACGTCCGGGCTCACCGCGGCATACGTCACCGAGGTGCCGGGTCGCTGCATCGCCAGGCCGCGCTGCATCAGGCCCGCGACGACGTCATAGATCCGCTGGCGCGGAATCTTGGCTTGGCGGGCGAGTTCCGCGGCGGTGAATGACTCGCGCTGGATCAACGCCAGATAGGCCTTCGCCTCGTAGGACGTCAGGCCCAGCTCGCTCAGCACGCCCTGGGCGCTTGTCAGATCCGGCACGTCGGCACCTTATCCTCCGTTTTCCTCTCATGCCCCGGCGCAGCGCCGATACAACCCCCACGTGATCATATTGCGATATGGCGAACGCCGGGGCGACACGCATATCCACAGTTTTCGTGACTGCTGGGACGCAAGGGGCGGCGCGGAGCAGAATGGAGACAGCGCGACACATGACGGGGCACGCGCCGCGTCGTGCACGGCCGTCCGGTCGTGTGCGTGGTAGTTCGTTGGAGGCGCATGACCATGGGCAACCCGTTCGAGGATGACGAGGGGTTGTATTTCGTCCTGATCAACCGGGCGCGGGAGTTCTCGGTCTGGCCGACCGGGGTGCCGTGCCCGCAGGACTGGGAGGTGGCATTCGGGCCGGCCACCCGGCCGCAGTGCAGCCGGTATGTCGCCCGCCACCGCCCCGAGGAGCACGGCCACCTGGGCCGTGGGGCCGGGCGAGGGGCGGTCCATCGCTGCTGAGCCGGTGACCCGGCGCTTCTTGAGCAGTTCCTTACCCGATTGGTCAGATCTTGACCGAATGCTGGACATGTTGTGACGTCCACAGGGCTAGCGTTCCGCTGTCACCACGACAAGTGGTGGCTGTCGACTCGGTTCTCGAGCCGGCCTCGGCGGGCGCCTGTCCGCCGAGATTCCCCATCGGAAAGGGACGTCAATGTCATCACTCACGACAAGGCGCCGAGCGAAGCGGGTGGCGCTGATCGGCGCCGTGGCCGCGTTGCCGCTCGGTCTGTCGGGCACCGCCGCTGCTGCGGGGTCCGGCAGTCATCTCATGCACGGAGCACCGGTCCAGCCGACGCATGTGAAGGTGGAGCATGTCTGCTCCCAGCATGTGAAGCGCGGGGACGCAACGTGTTTCGCGATGCGGCAGACGAACGCCGTGGAGCCGGCACACATCAAGGCGCAAGCCGTGACGCCGGACGCCACACCGACCGGGTACGGCCCGAGCGACCTGCAGTCCGCATACAACCTGCCGTCCGCGGACAAGGGCCAGGGGCAGACGGTCGCGATCGTCGACGCCTACGACGACCCGAACGCCGAGTCCGATCTCGCGGCCTACCGCCGGCAATACGGCCTCCCGGCATGCACGTCGGCGGACGGATGCTTCACGAAGGTCGGCCAGAACGGTTCGACGAACAGCCTGCCATCGCCCAATACCGGCTGGGCGGGGGAGATCTCGCTCGATCTCGACATGGTCTCGGCGATCTGCCCGAACTGCAAGATCCTGCTCGTCGAGGCGGACAGCGCGAGCATGGCCGACCTGGGCACCTCGGTGAACACCGCGGTGTCGATGGGCGCCGACTACGTGTCCAACAGCTACGGCGGCAGCATCAGCAGCTCCGATCCGAGCTTCGACTCCAGCTACTTCAAGCACCCCGGCACCGTCATCACCGCGAGCACCGGTGACAGCGCCTACGGTCCGGAATACCCCGCATCCTCCGAATACGTCACCGCCGTCGGCGGCACCGCGCTGCACCGCGACCCGTCGACGACCCGGGGATGGACCGAGTCGGTGTGGCTGACCAACGCCACCGAGGGCGGATCGTCCGGATGTGACACCTATCAGAGCAAGCCGAGCTTCCAGCAGGGCGTGGACACGGGATGCGACGGGCGCGCCACCGCCGACGTCTCGATGGACGCGGACCCGGCCACCGGTGTCGCCGTCTATCAGACGTATGGCGGCAGCGGATGGGCCGTCTACGGCGGCACGAGCGCGTCGTCGCCGATGTTCGCCGCCGCTGCCGCGCTCGCCGGTGCCGCGGGCACGACGGACTACGGCAACGACCTGTCATACGCCAACGCCTCGCAGATGAACGACATCACGCAGGGCAACAACGGCAGTTGCAGCCCCAGCGTGCTCTGCACCGCCGGCCCCGGATGGGACGGCCCGACCGGCAACGGCACGCCCAACGGTCTCGGCGTGTTCGGTGGCGGCGGCCAGTCCAGCGGCGTCAGCGTCGACAATCCGGGCGCCGAGTCGACGAAGGTCGGCACCCCGGTGTCGCTGCAGATGGTCGCGAGCGGCGGCCAGTCGCCATACAGCTTCTCCGCGACCGGCCTGCCGGCAGGCCTCACGATCAGCGCAAACGGCCTCATCTCGGGCACCCCGAGCGCCGCCGGCACCTCCCACGTGACGGTGACTGCGAAGGATGCGGCCGGCGCGACGGGTTCGGTGAGCTTTACCTGGACGGTGACCGGGGACGGCGGTCAGGGCGGTCAGATCTCGATGACCAACCCGGGCATGCAGATCGACTTCGTGGGCGACTATGTCGACCTGCAGATCCACGCGAGTGACTCGGCCGACTCCCCGCTCACGTATTCGGCGACGGGGCTCCCCGCCGGGCTGAGCATCGACGCAAACACCGGTGAGATCACCGGATCGCCGACCACGGGCGTCGATCGCAACGTCACCGTGACCGCGACCGACGCGGGCGGCTCCCACTCGTCGGTCACGTTCGAATGGTGGGTGATCGACTGGGGCTGGTGACCCAGCCGCCACCCCCGGGGC
>CAYPQR010000197.1:0-6015 GCA_964412865.1 uncultured Intrasporangiaceae bacterium | reverse complement strand
TCAGACCACGGTGAAGGTGATGGTGTGGTAGCCGCTCGACCCGTTGGGGGCGGGCGGGGCGTGGCGCGCGGTCTGCACCGCTCCGGTGTCGTCGATCGCCCGCACCGCCACCGTGTGGTGCCCCGGGTGCACCCGCCGGCGCAGCACCCACTGTCGCCACGCGTCGACGCCGGCGGAGGTGCCGAGAGTCGCATCCCTCCACCGGCCGCCGTCGATCCTGACCTGCACCGCCTCGATCCCGCGGTGCTGGGCCCACGCGACTCCGGCGATCGCGACCGTGCCGCGCTGCCCGGCCGTCACCTTCGCCCCGCTGCTCGGCACGTCGATGCGCGACGACGTCTTCACCGGCCCCTTGGCCGACCATCCGCGCGGCGTCCAGTAGCCCTGGTCGTCGGCATACGTCGTGAGCTTCAGCTGCGTCACCCACTTGGTGGCGCTGACGTAGCCGTAGAGGCCGGGCACGACCATGCGGACCGGGAACCCGTGCTCTGCGGGGAGGGCCTTGCCGTTCATCGCGACGGCGAGCAGTGCGGGCCGGTGATCGGTGAGCGCCGCCAGCGGTGTGCCCGCCGTCCAGCCGTCGGCGCTGGTCGACAGGACCATGTCGGCGCCGCCGCGCACACCGGCCTGCGCGAGCAGTTCGCGCACCGGCCATCCCGTCCAGATCGTGTTGCCGTTCAGGTGCCCGCCGACCTCGTTCGACACGCACTCGAGGGTGATCATGGCCTGCTGCATCGGTTTGGCGAGCAGGGTCGGCCAGTCGATCTCGACCTCGTGGTCGACCATGCCGGTCACCTTCAGCGTCCACTGCTGCGGGTCGACCTGCGGCACGACGAGCGCCGTGTCGACCCGGTAGAAGTCGAGCGCGGGGGTGATGAACGACGTCACGCCGTCGACGCCCACCGAGGCCCCGTCCGGCACGGTGACGGGATGCGGCACGCTCGGCGGCACGAACGCCCGACGTGCCTGCTGCACCGCCTTGGCCGACCCCTGCACCAGCCGACCGGCACCCGTCAGCAGCAGTGCGCCCACGACGGACCCGGCGGACACGAGCAGCACGCTGCGGCGGTCGAGCCGGCGCGACGGGACGGCCGCGACGACACTCGCCCGCTGCGGGGGCAGGATGCGCCGGCGCCATGCGGAGAGCACCCACAACCCGGCCAGGCCGCCCAGCAGCACGGGCACGACGTCGGCGCCGCGGGCATACGGCCGGCTCAGCACGGCGGCGGCCGCCACCGCCACCAGCAGTAGGAACAGCGCGAATGCGGCACGCATCCTGCGCACGAGCAGCGCGCCCACAGCCATGCTCAGGAGCAACAGCACAACCGTCATGCCGGCGAGCAGCACCTGCTTGTCGTGCGAACCGAAGGCAGAGATCGCGGCGTTCTTCAACCAGGCGGGCGTGAGGTCGATGAACGCGCCACCCACGGCCAGCACCGGCGACGGGGTGCCACCGGCCCACCCGAAGCGCTCCATCAGGCCGGCGAGCACCTCGCCGACCCCGACCGTCACGGCACCCGCGGCGACCCCACCCGGTATGCCGAGACGTGGCAGACCGTGAGCGTCGCGCGGGTCGGTGGTCATCCCAGCATGGCCGCCAGATCGGGTTGGAGGGCCCGCAGTGCATGACCACGGTGGGAAATGGCGTTCTTCTCGTCGGGACTCAGCTGCGCCAGCGTGCGCCCGTCGGGCAACTCGAAGATCGGGTCGAAGCCGAAACCGTTGTCGCCGCGCGCATCGCGTGTCAGTCGCCCGTGCAACTCACCGGTGCGCACGGACTCGCGGCCGTCGGGCAGGGCGAGGATCGCGCAGCATACGAAGTGGGCGGTCAGCCGCTCGATGTCGACGTCGGCGGTCTGCGCGAGCAGCAGGTCGATGTTGGCCTGGTCGGCGCCGTGCCGCCCGGACCACAGGGCGCTGAACACACCCGGGCATCCGCCGAGGACGTCGACGGCCAGGCCCGAGTCGTCGGCGACGGCGGGCAGCCCGGTCGCCTTCGCGACGGCGTGCGCCTTCAGCCGGGCGTTCTCCTCGAACGTCACGCCGGTCTCGACGACCTCGCCGACGTCCGGGAAGTCGTCGACGCTGACGACTCCGATCTCGGGCAGTCCGGCCTCGGCGACCAGCCGGCGCATCTCGCGGATCTTCCCGGCATTGCGCGTGGCAAGCACCAATGTGCTCATCCGTCGGCTCCGAGTGGCTCGGCGAGCACCTTCTGCTGTATCGCGGCGAGGTCGGTGGTGCCCTTGGCGGCGAGCGCGAGCAACTGGTCGAGCTCGGACCGGTCGAACGGTGCGCCCTCGGCGGTGCCCTGCACCTCGACATACCCGCCCTCGCCGGTCATCACGACGTTCATGTCGGTCTGCGCCGTGGAGTCCTCCGGATAGTCCAGGTCGAGCACCGGCCGGCCCTCGACGATGCCGACGCTGATCGCGGACACCGAGCCGGTGAGCGGCTCGGCGGACTTGCCGATCAGGCCCTTGGCGCGGGCATCCTCGATCGCGTCGGCCAGCGCGACATAGGCACCGGTGATGGATGCGGTGCGCGTGCCGCCGTCGGCCTGCAACACGTCGCAGTCGAGCACGATGGTGTTTTCCCCCAACGCCTTCGTGTCGATGATCGCCCGCAGACTGCGGCCGATGAGCCGGGAGATCTCGTGCGTGCGGCCGCCGACCTTGCCCTTGCGGGACTCGCGGCCGGAGCGGGTGCTGGTCGCGCGCGGCAGCATCTCGTATTCGGCGGTGACCCAGCCGGTGCCCTGGCCCTTCAGCCAGCGCGGCACGCCTTCGGTGAAGGATGCCGCGCACAGCACCCGGGTGCGGCCGAACTCGATCAGCGCGCTCCCCTCGGCGTGGTCGAGCCAGCCGCGAGTGATCCGCACCTCGCGGAGCTGGTCGTGGGCGCGGCCGTCGTGGCGGGTGGGGACACCGTCCGGCTGGGAGGCGGTACCCCCCTCGTGCGAGGGAGCATCAGTGGTCATGAGACCAGCCTAGAACGCGGGTCCGACGTCGCCGCCGGCGCTTCGCCCGGCTGTCTGCGCCCATACCACACGGGCTGACACCACCGTCATGAGGTGTCTGAGGGCACGTGGGGGCGATCCGCCGCAAAAAACTTGACCAAATCCGGACCTTTCTGCCCTCCACATTGTGATCGATCCACTCTAAGTTGGAGATCATGCTCCACCTCTCCCCCGGGGCCACGCACTCACCCGTGCGTGGCCTCGGCCGTGACTTCCGCCTGCTCGCCACCGGCCAAGGGCTGTCCATGCTGGGCGCCACCTTCCAGCCGATCGCGCTCACCGTGGCGATCATCGGATCCCACCGCTCGGTGTCCACGCTCGGCGTGCTGATGGCGGTGCTGGTCGCGTCGCAGATGATGTGGACTCTCGTCGGCGGTGTGATCGCCGACCGGCTCGAGGCCCGCAGGGTCGTGATCGTCGCCGACCTCGTGCGTGCGGGGGCCGCCGCGGGGATGGCGGTGACGTTCGCCACCGGTCACGCCTCGACCCTGCTGCTGGCGGGCCTGATGGTTGTCATGGGGACGGGTTCGGCGTTCTTCGGCCCCGCGATGCGCTCGATCAAACAGATCATCGTCCAGCCCGACCAGCGCAAGTCGGCCAACTCGGTGCTCTCCGCCCTCTCGTCCAGCACCAGCATCATCGGGCCGACCCTGGCCGGCGTGATCGTCGGCTTCGCGGGTGCACCGGTCGGATTCACGATCAACGCGCTCAGCTTCGTCATATCGACGGCGGCCGTCGCGATGCTCGCCGTGCGGGTGCCACGCGCCTCCAGCGACGGCTTCCGCGCCGACTTCATCGGCGGCTTCAAGGCGCTGCGCGCCCAGGACTGGCTGCTGTGGGGAGTCTCGAGCGCCGCCGTCGTCCATCTGGCGATCGGGGTGCTGGTCGTGCTGGTCGACGTCGTGGCCTTCCGTGACCTGGGCGGGGCGCCGGCACTCGGCATCATCGCCGCGGCGCAAGGCGCCGGTGGGCTGGCCGGAAGCCTGCTGGCCATGCGTCTGCGCCCGGGACGGCCGCTGGTGGTCGGATATGTCGCGCTGCTGACGATGCCGATCTGGATCAGCACCTACGTGTGGTCGTCGCACCTGAGCGTGATCGTGGCGTTCGCCGTGATCGGCTTCCTCGGCATGGTGTTCTTCGGCATCCAGTGGGAGACCGCCATCCAGGACCACGTGCCGCACGACCGCATCGCCCGTGTCGCCTCGTGGGACATCCTCACCTCCTTCATCGGGATGCCGGTCGGCAACGCGCTCGCCGGTCCGCTCTCCGATGCGTGGGGCATGAATGCCGTGCTGACGGTGGCCGCCATCGTGCTCGCCGTCGCAGGGGTCTTCCCGCTGCTGTCACACGGGACCCGTCACCTCGGATCGACCGCGACCGTCGGCAAGCCGGCCGGCACCGTGCACCAGACCGCCTGACGTCATACCTCGTAGGTGGTGCCCTGCGCGGCCACCTCGACCTCGCCCGGCCAGACGGCCTTCGCCTCGGCGACGCTGACCTCCACGTCGTTCCACGGCGGGAGGTGGGTCAGCATCAGCCGGCGCACTCCCCCGGCGTCGACCGCGGCCTGCGCGGCGCGCCGGCCCGACAGATGGATGTCCGGCACGTCGTCGCGCTCCTCCTGGAACGCCGAGTCGGTCAGCACGAGATCGCTGTCGCGCATCAGCGGAGTCAGCTCCGGGCAGGTGTCGGTGTCACCCGTGTAGGCCAGCACGCGATCGTCGGCGGCGACCCGCACCCCATACGCCTCGACCGGGTGGTTGACCCGCTGCGGCCACACCGTGAACGGCCCGACCGTGAAGGCGTGGGCCGTGGTCAGCTGCCGGAAATCGAACTCCGGGTCGAGACCCGTCGGATCCTGCGACTCGGAGAGGGTCACGCCGTTGGCCCGCGACATCCTGGCCGCGGTGTCGGCCGGTCCGTACACCGGAATCCGCGGTGCCGGGCGGCCGTGCCGGTCCGGGTGGTATTTCTGCACGACGAACAGGCCGCACAGGTCCATGCAGTGGTCGGGGTGCAGATGGCTGAGCACGATGGCGTCGATCTCGTCCAGCCCGATGTGCCGCTGCAGCGCGCCGAGGGCGCCGTTGCCCAGGTCGAGCAGGAGGTTCCAGGTGCGCCCCTCGTGCTCCGCCTGCACCAGATAGCAGGATGCCGGCGACTCCGGGCCCCCGAACGACCCGGAGCACCCCACCACGGTCATTCTCATGCCGGCCCTCCTGCGGAGTATTGGGTGGCGACGGGCACACCCGACCCGACGGGCGCGGGCAGGTGCGCGTCGATGTGTCCGAATTCGTTGTGGAAGACCTGGTCGAACTCGGGCCCGAGCCCGAGGAAGCGGTGCGCCAGCCGGCGGAACACCTCGGTGTCGCCCGTCGTCGTGAACGAATGGCCGGGCGCAGGCAGATGGTCGTCGCGCAGCGCACCGGCGTCGGCGAGCACGCGATACACGTCCTTGGCGGTCTCCTCCGCGGACGACACGAGGGTGACGCCGTCGCCCATCACATACGAGATCACTCCGGTGAGCAGCGGATAGTGGGTGCACCCGAGCACGAGCGTGTCGACCCCGTCGTCTCGCAGCGGTTCGAGGTATTCGCGTGCGACGGCGATCAGTTCGTCGCCGCCGGTGATGCCGGCCTCGACGAATTCGACGAATCGCGGGCACGGCCGGCTGGTCACGCGCAGCCTCGGGGCGGCCGCGAACGCGTCGGGGTAGGCGCGCGACTGGTGGGTGCCCGCTGTGGAGATCACGCCGATGTGCCCGTTGCGGGTCGCGCTCGCCGCCCGGCGGACCGCCGGGCGGATCACCTCGACCAGCGGCACGTCATACCGCTCCCGCGCGTCGTGCAGCACGGCCGCACTGGCGGTGTTGCAGGCGATCACCAGGATCTTGACACCGTGGTCGACGAGCCGATCGAGGCACTCGAGGGCGAACCTGCGGGTCTGCGCAATCGGCCTGGGCCCGTAGGGAGCGCGGGCGGTGTCGCCGAGGTAGG
>CAYPQR010000196.1:0-6028 GCA_964412865.1 uncultured Intrasporangiaceae bacterium | reverse complement strand
GATCGGCGTTGATCCGCGCCGCGTCCGGATGGCCGAACGCGTCGACGATCACGGAATGGTCGATGACCAGCTCGGTGGGGATCAGCGGGTTGATCCGCTTCGGATCGCCCCCCAGCTCACTGATCGCGTCGCGCATCGCGACGAGGTCGACGACGCACGGCACACCGGTGAAGTCCTGCATCAGCACCCGGGCCGGCGTGAACTCGATCTCGTGACCGTGCTCGGCCCGCGGATCCCAGTGCGCGAGAGCGTCGATCTGCTCGGCGGTCACCAGACGACCGTCCTCGTTGCGCAGCAGGTTCTCCAGCAGCACCTTCAGGCTGTACGGGAGCCGTTCCGAGCCCTCGATCCGATCAAGGCGTCTGATCTCATAACTCGTGCCGTCGACGACCAGGGTGTCGCGAGTGCCAAAGCTGTCTGAGGCCATGTCGATCCTCTCTACGAAGCACGGTCAGTCTAAGACCAGCAGCCTAGCCTCAACCAGGTTCCGACCGGCCCGCGAGAAGTCGCCCCGCACACGCGAGGATCCACCGAGGACGCGACGCGGGAAGCAGCTGCCCGCACCTCCTGCGCAGCGCTTCCTCTTCGCCACGGATCCCGTGCCGAGAGGGTGTCCGGGTGATCGATGGCGATGAGATGAATCTGACCTCACGACTGGTTGACAGAGCCTTCGATCGGCTTCAGACCGAGTGACCGAAGCCGTGCGTGCGCCAACTCCCGGACGAGCTCGTCGTCGCCGAACAGCGCCGGCAGCTGCGTGTCGGGCGGAATGGCCGGTCCCTCGCGCGAGGGATCGGCGAGCGCCTGCAGCGCGAGCGCGCGGAACCCGCCCGGCGCGGAGCGCAACCGAGTGGCCGACGACATCCGCCGTGCACGGGGGAGGCGGTACGTCCCCCAAAGGACGGTCCCCGCGAGGATCAGCAGCCCCGCCGTGAGGAATCCGAGCAGCATCCCGAGACCGTCCATACCCGTCACGATGCCGTGCCCGGCATCGGCGATCTGGTCGCCGGCCCGCGCCGCCCTGTCGAACGGGTCCCGGACCTTGTCCCCGACCAGCGGAATCTTGCTCAGCCGCCGGCCGGCCTCGCCCATGTTCGTCGACATGGTCGTGCCCGCATGCTGCAGCTGAACGGCGCCCTCGGACCCGCTGACTGCCGCACCGTGAATGGCCCTGCCGCCGATCACGGACGCCGCGATCCAGCAGGCGAGCGCGATGTCCGCGACCGCCTGGGCGCGCCGCGGCCCGGCGAGCTCCGCATACAGCTTCATCGGCGCGCCCGGCGCCGGCGGCACACTCGAGGGGTGTGGAACGACATGGCGACCAACGTACCGCCCGGCCCGCCTCGCCCCGGCGAATACGAGGGGCGTGCACAGGACCTCGCCGGAGCGCGACAATGGCGGCATGCGCGTCACAGGTCCGGCAGTCACCGGGATTCGGCGATGAGTGAGTCGCCGACCGCGGTCGAACGTGCGGCGGCCGGATGGTTGGACCACCTTCGCGTCGAGCGGGGGGCGTCCAGGCACACGTTGGCGGCGTATCGCCGCGACCTTCGCCGGTATGCGCAGTTCCTCGACTCGCGCGGCGTGCACGACCCCGGCGACGTCGGTGAGCCGACGATCGCCGACTTCCTGGCCACGCTGCGAGAGGGGGATGAGCAGCACGGTCCGCTGGCTGCGTCGTCGGCGGCGCGGACCCTCGTCGCGGTGCGGGGTTTCCACAAGTTCCTCGCCCTGGAGGGGGAGACCTCGACGGATTCGGCGTCCGGCGTGACGCCACCGTCGCCGCCCAAGCGACTGCCGAAGGCCATCGCGGTGGACGAGGTGGAGCGCCTGCTCGCCGCCGCGAGCCTCGGCGGCACCCCCGCGTCGCTGCGAGACCGAGCGTTGCTGGAGCTGCTCTACGGCATCGGTGCCCGCGTCAGCGAGGCCGTCGGTCTCGACGTCGACGACATCGACATGGACGGCGACGCCGTGCGAGTGCTCGGCAAGGGCGGCAAGGAGCGTATGGTGCCGCTCGGCCGCTACGCGAAGGATGCGGTCAGCGCCTACCTGGTGAGAGCCCGGCCCGGGTTCGTCAGGGCCGGACGAGGCACGCCTGCGCTGTTCCTGAGCCGGCGGGGCACCCGCCTCACCAGGCAGTCGGCGTGGAACATCATCCAGGCGGCCGCGCGGCGGGCGGATCTGGCCGGTCACGTCAGCCCGCACACGCTGCGTCATTCGTTCGCAACGCATCTGCTCGACGGCGGCGCGGACGTGCGAGTGGTGCAGGAGTTGCTCGGTCACGCCTCGGTGACCACGACGCAGATCTACACGATGGTCTCGGTGCAGCAGCTGCGGGAGGTGTTCGCGGGCGCCCATCCGAGGGCGCGTTGAGCACGGTCCGACCGGATCGGCCGATGCAGGATGCAGCACGGCGCCGCGCACATTGATAAGTTGGCAGGGATCGGCGAGAGGCCGAACGACGACGACCCCGGGAGCAATGTGAGTTCGAAGGAGAAGATGGGCCCGACCGGCAGGCCGCTGCCGGCCTTCCCTCAGCCCAAACCGCTCGCGTCGCACGGCCCCGCGCGCATCATCGCGATGTGCAACCAGAAGGGCGGTGTCGGCAAGACGACGAGCGCGATCAACCTGGGAGCGGCACTGGCCGAGTACGGCCGCAAGGTGCTCCTGGTCGACTTCGACCCCCAGGGCGCACTGTCGGTCGGCCTGGGCATCCGGGCGCACGAACTCGAGGTGTCGATCTACAACCTGCTGGTCGAAAAGGACCACGACATCCACGACGTCATCGAGCACACCGGCACCAAGGGCCTCGACGTGCTGCCCGCCAACATCGACCTCTCGGCCGCGGAGGTGCAGCTCGTGGGCGAGGTTGCTCGCGAGATGGTGCTGTCGCGTGTGCTACGTCCGGTGACCGACGAATACGACGTCATCCTCATCGACTGTCAGCCGTCCCTGGGGCTGCTCACCGTCAACGCGCTGACCGCGTCCCACGGCGTGCTCATCCCTTTGGAGTGCGAGTTCTTCGCGATGCGCGGCGTCGCCCTGCTCGTCGAGACGATCGACAAGGTGACCGACCGGCTCAACCCGCGGCTGCAGGTCGACGGCATCCTCGCCACGATGTATGACGGGCGCACCCTGCACAGCCGCGACGTGATCAGGTCGGTCGTCGACCACTTCGGTGAGAAGGTGCTGCACACCGCCATCAGTCGCACGGTGAAGTTCCCTGACGCGACTCTGGCGGCAGAGCCGATCACCACCTACGCCTCCTCGCACGGCGCCGCGGAGTCCTATCGGCAGCTCGCCCGCGAGCTCATCGCCCGCGGTGCCGCCGCCTGAGACCGTGTCACAGGAGACCACGACGCCGGGAGGCGTCATCACGAGGCGGGCTGCGTCGACGCCCTTCGAGGTGCACCTCGACGTCTTTTCCGGCCCGTTCGAACTGCTTCTCGGGCTCATTTCGAAGCACAAGCTCGACGTCACCGAGATCGCGTTGTCGAAGGTCACCGACGAATTCATTGCGCACATCCGCCAGGCGCAGCGCGACCACTCCGACTGGGATCTGGGGCAGGCGTCGGAATTCCTGCTCATCGCCGCGACCCTGCTGGACCTGAAGGCGTCCCGTCTGCTGCCGAGCGCCGGCCCTCAGGACGAGGAGGACCTCGCCCTGATCGAGGCCCGCGACCTGCTGTTCGCCCGGCTGCTGCAGTATCGCGCGTTCAAGCAGGTGTCGGCCGCCTTCGCGCACCGGATGGCGACGGCCGGCCGGATGACCGCCAGGCAGGCCGGCCTCGAGGAGCGCTTCGCGAGCCTGCTGCCCGAGCTGGTCATGAACGTCTCGCCCGAACAGCTGGCGATGATCGCGGCGCGCGCGATGACGCCGAGGCCGGACCCGACCGTCGGGCTCGCACACCTGCACGCCCCCGCGGTCAGTGTGAAGGAGCAGGCGGCGATCGTCGTCGAACGGTTGCGCGGGCAGGGCCGTGCGAGCTTTCGTGACATCGTCCGTGACGCCGAATCCACGCTGGTCATCGTCGCGCGCTTCCTCGCGCTGCTGGAGCTCTTCAAGTCGGCCGTGATCGCGTTCGACCAGGAGGAGGCGCTGGGGGAGCTGCACATACGCTGGACCGGCGCCGACGATCAGCAGCATGTCGAGATCGGCGACGAATTCGAGGGAGCGCCACAGGAGGGAGACTCGGATGAGTGAGGCCGACGAAGGAGCACCGCCGGCGGAGGAGCACCGGATCGACCCCGAGATGACCGGCTCCAGCACACCCGATCCGGACGTCCCCGATGCAGATGCGCCCGACGACCAGGTCGAGGCGGGCGAGGAGGACGTCGAGCTCGACGTGGAGGACCTGCCGGGGGGCGCGCGCAGTGCGATCGAGGCGATCCTCATGGTCGTCGACCAGCCGGTGACGGAGGTCGAGCTCGCCACAGCCCTGGAGCTGCCGACGGAGCAGGTGCATCAACACATTCAAGCCCTCGATGCCGAATACGAGGAGCAACAGCGCGGATTCACCCTCCGTCGGATCAACGACGGATGGCGGGTCTACAGCCGCTCGGAGTATGCGCCGGTGGTCGAGAAGTTCCTCATGGGCGGCCAGCAGGCCAAACTCACGCAGGCCTCGCTGGAGACGCTGGCCGTCATTGCCTACCGCCAGCCGATCTCGCGCTCACGGGTGAGTGCGGTCCGCGGCGTCAACGTCGACGGCGTGGTGCGCACGCTGCTGACACGCGGCCTCATCCAGGAAGCGGGCAGCGAGGACGAGTCGACGGCAACCCTCTATTGCACGACGCCGTATTTCCTGCAGCGGATGGGGATCTCGTCACTGGATGAGCTTCCGCCGCTGGCACCGTTCCTTCCCGACAGTGAAATGATCGACGAGTTGATTGAGCAGGGCAACGGATGAATGCCAAACAGCGGGGCAACAGACAAGGCAACGGCCCCAGGAGGGGCGGTGCCGGGCGACGCCGAGGCCCGGCGCGACCGCGCCCGGCCGGGCAGGCCCGTCGGGCGCCACGCGGCGCTCCTCCGGTCGACGAGGTCGACGTGCACAACCCCGACGGCGTGCGGCTGCAGAAGCTGCTGGCCGGAGCGGGCATCGGCAGCCGGCGGGCCTGCGAGCAGCTCATCGCCGACGGCCGTGTGCAGGTCGACGGCCACCGGGTGACCGCGCTGGGCGTCCGGGTGGATCCCACCACGCAGACCGTCCACGTCGACGGCGATCTGGTGCAGCTGGACGCTTCCAAGGTCTATCTTGCGTTCAACAAGCCGCTGCAGGTCGTGTCGACGATGAGCGACGACATGGGCCGTCCCTGCGTCGGCGATTTCGTGGAGGGCCGCAAGGAGCGCCTGTTCCATGTCGGCCGTCTCGACGCCGAGACCGAGGGCCTGCTGCTGCTGACCAACGACGGCGAGCTGGCCAACCGGCTGCAGCATCCCTCATACGGCGTGCACAAGACGTATGTCGCGGTCATCCGGGGTCAGGCCCCCAAGCAGATGGGGCGCGCGCTGCGCGAGGGCGTCGAGCTGGACGACGGGATGGTCACGGTCGACTCGTTCAAGGTGGTCGATTCCAAGCCGGGCTGGACCATGGTGCAGATCGTGCTGCACGAGGGCCGCAAGCACGTGGTGCGCCGCATGATGGAGGCGATCGGGCACCCGGTCGAGAGTCTGGTGCGCACGGACGTCGGGCCGGTGCGGCTCGGTGACCTCAAGCCCGGCAAGATGCGCCCCCTGACCCGCCAGGAGGTCGCCGGACTCTACAAGGCAGCGGGGAAGTGACCACGCGCCACGTCCGCGTCGTCGGCACGGGCCTGATCGGCGGCTCGGTCGGGCTGGCGCTGCGGGCCGACGGCACCCGGGTGTCGCTGTCGGACCCGTCGCCCACCGCGCTCGCCCTGGCTCGTGACCTCGGTGCGGGGGAGGTGGATCTGGATGGTGAACCGGACCTGGTCGTCGTCGCGGCGCCTCCGGACGTGGTGGCCTCGGTGGTGGTGGACGAGCTGCGCCGATGGCCCAGCGCCG
>CAYPQR010000195.1:0-6059 GCA_964412865.1 uncultured Intrasporangiaceae bacterium | reverse complement strand
ACGCCCGCCGGCGCCCCGGGCTGGTCGAGTAGGTCGGAGGAGCGAAGCGGGGGAGGCGCTCGGCTACTCGACCAGCCCAGGTACTACTTGGTCAGGCTGATTCGGGCGCCAGCGGCGGTGCTTCGTGGTCTCCTCGCCCTCCCGGATGAGCTGCAGGCGCGGCTTGGGGCCGTCGGTGCGGCCGGTCTGCGGCTTGCGCCGACCGGCGCGCCACGGCATCGGCCACACCGCGCCCGGGCCGTCGTAGTCCTGCTCGACCGCTGCGTGCAGCGTCCAGTTCGGGTCGTAGAGGTGCACCCGGCCGAGGGCGCACAGGTCGGCGCGTCCGGCCATGAGCAGCGAGTTCACATCGTCGTAGGACGAGATGACCCCGACCGCGATCGTCGGCACGTGCAGCCGGTTGCGAATCGCGTCGGCGTATGGCGTCTGGTAACTGCGGCCGAAGGCGGGCTTCTCGCGCGAGGTCACCTGGCCGGTCGACACGTCGATCGCCGCGGCCCCGGCCTCGACGAAGGCCCCGGCGATCTCGAGCGCCTCCTCCAGCGTCTGACCGTCCTCGACCCAGTCGGTCGCCGAGATGCGCACCGTCAGAGGCCGATCCTTCGGCCACACCTCGCCGATCGCACGGAACACCTCGAGCGGATACTTCAGGCGCGCCTGCACGTCGCCGCCGAGGTCGTCGGTGCGGCGGTTGGTGACCGGCGACAGGAACCCCGACAGCAGATATCCGTGGGCACAGTGCAGTTCGAGCACGTCGAAACCGGCCTCCGCCGCGCGGCGCGCACCGGCGACGAACTCCTCCCGGATGTCGTCGAGCTCGGCCCTGGTCAGCTCGTGCGGCACCTGGTTGACGCCCTCGCGATACGGCACCGGCGATGCCGCGCAGACCTCCCAGTTGCCGCTCGGCAGAGGCTGATCGATGCCTTCCCACATCAGCTTGGTCGACCCCTTGGCACCCGAGTGGCCGAGCTGCATGCCGATCTTGGCCTGCGTGCGGTCGTGCACGAAGTCGGTGATGCGCTTCCAGCTGTCGCGCTGCTCGTCGTTCCAGATGCCGGTGCACTTGGGCGTGATCCGGCCGGTCGGCGACACACACACCATCTCGGTCATCACCAGCCCGGCACCACCGAGGGCCTTGCCGCCGAGGTGCACGAAGTGGAAGTCGCCGGGCACACCGTCGTCTGCCACGTATTGGTCCATCGCGGAGACGATCACGCGGTTGTTCAGCCGCAGCCCGCCGCCGTCGCGCGTATGCAGTGTGGCGGGCTGGAACATCGGCGGCGCCACCTCCGTCGAGCCGACGTGCCCGGCGAACCACTCGTCGCACCGCGCGACGAACTCGGGGTCGCGCACCCTCAGATTGTCGTAGGTGACGCGGCGGGAGCGGGTCATGATGTTGAACGCGAACTGCATCGGCTCCTGGTGCGTGTATTGGCCGAGCCGCTCGAACCACTCCAGGCTCGCCTGCGCCGCACGCTGCGTCGACTCGACGACCGGCTTGCGCTCCGCCTCATACGTTTCCAGCGCCTCATCGACCGAGTCGCATTCGTGCAGGCACGCGGCGAGCGACAGGGCGTCCTCCATCGCGAGCTTGGTGCCGGAGCCGATCGAGAAGTGCGCCGTGTGTGCGGCATCGCCGAGGATCACGACGTTTTCGTGGCGCCAGGTGCGGTTGCGCACGGTCGAGAAGCTGATCCAGCGCGAGTTGTTGGCGATGACCTCGTGGCCGTCGAGGACGTGGCCGAACAGCTGCTTGATCCTCTCGATCGACTTCTCGTCGGACTCCCCCGGGGCGAACTCGCGGTCGGCGAACGCGTCGAAGCCGGCGGCACGCCATACGTCGGAGGCCATCTCGACGATGAAGGTCGAGCCCGTCTCGTCGTAGGGGTAGCCGTGGATCTGCATGACGCCGTGGGGAGTCTGCTCGATGTAGAACTTGAACGAGTCGAAGACCTTGTCGGTCGCGAGCCACATGTATCGGCAGTCCCGCACGTCGAGATCCGGCTGGAACGTGTCGGCATAGCGCTGCCGCACGGCGGAGTTGATGCCGTCGGCGGCGACGACCAGGTCGTATGAGCGGCGCAGCTCCTCGACGTCCGGCGCCTGCGTCTCGAAGTGCACGGTGACCCCGAGCTCGGCGCAGCGCGCCTGCAGGATCTGCAGCAGGCGACGGCGGAACATCGCGGCGAACGCGTGGCCGCCGCTGGTGAGCACCTCCCCGCGGTAGTGCACGTCGATGTCGTCCCAGACGGCGAACTCGCGCTGCATCTGCTCGAAGATCACCGGGTCGGCGTGCTCGATGCCGCCGAGCGTCTCGTCGGAGAAGACGACGCCGAAGCCGAACGTGTCGTCGGCCGCGTTGCGCTCCCACACGGTGATCTCGTGCGTGGTTCCGGTCTGCTGGGCGAGTGCCTGGGCCAGGGCCGCGAAGTACAAGCCGCCCGGTCCGCCGCCAATCACTGCAATCCGCATGCTGCAAATATAGCGTGTTATTGACGGTCGTAGTCAAGACGCTATACGTTGGGGATGTGAGTGAGACCTCTTTCACCCTCTCCCCGCAACAGCAGGCGTATGTCGAGCACGTGCGCGAGGTCGCGACGCGCCACATCCGCGACATCGAGCCCGTGCACGGCGCCGTCAACCGGCCGCTGGTGCGCGCCCTCGGCGAGCACGGACTGCTCCGCGGGCTGTTCGGCGGCGAGCCGGGCGAGCCCGTGAAGGACGCCGCCGCGATGCAACTGTGCCTGCTGCGCGAGACGCTGGCCGCCATCAACACCGAGGCCGAGACGACGCTCGGGCTGCAGGGCCTGGGCTCCTACCCGATCCTGCAGTCGGGCACACAGGCGCAGATCGACCGATGGCTGCCGGGCGTCATCGACGGCACTGTCGTCGCCGCATTCGCCCTCTCGGAGTCCGACGCCGGGTCCGACGCCGCCGCGCTCGGCCTGCAGGCGCGGGCCGACGGCGACGGATGGAGCCTCCACGGCGAGAAGTGCTGGATCTCCAACGCCCCCGACGCCGACTTCTACACCGTCTTCGCTCGGACGACCCCGGACGCGGGCGCCAAGGGTGTCACCGCGTTCGTCGTGCCGGGCGACGCGCCGGGCCTGACCGGTGAGCGGCTCGACATGGTCGCGCCGCATGCGCTCGGCCGGCTGCATTTCGACGGCGTGCGCGTGGACCGCGACGACCTGCTCGGCGACGTCGACCGCGGCTTCGTGGTGGCCATGCGCACGCTCGATCTGTTCCGGCCCAGCGTCGGCGCCTTCACGATCGGCATGGCCCAGGCGGCCCTCGATGCCACGGTCGAGTGGGCGTGCACCAGGCCGATGTACGGCGGTCGGCTGGCCGACCAGCAGTCCGCCGCCCACACCCTGGCCGAGATGGCGACCCGCATCCAGGCCGGACGGCTGCTCGTGCGCGCCGCGGCGTCGGCATACGACCGGGGAGCGCCCCGCGGCGAGATCACCTCGTCGGCGGCCATGGCCAAGCTCTTCGCCACCGAATCGGCGGGCTGGGTCGTCGACCAGGCGGTGCAGCTGCACGGCGCCCGCGGCCTCCAGCGCGGCCACCTGCTGGAGAAGCTCTATCGCGAGGTGCGCGCTCCGCGCATCTATGAGGGCGCGTCCGAGGTGCAGCGCACCATCATCGGACGCAGCCTGATCCGCGCATTCGACGAGACGACTCGCGACGCCTGACCCGCACGTCGCACGGACAACGCAGGAGAGACATGAGCAGGTATCGCGCATCCGCACCGATCACCGACGACTGGCAGCACTTCCGCTTCGAGGTGGCCGACGGCGTCGCCACCGTGACGCTGAACCGGCCCGAGAAGATGAATCCCCTGACCTTCGAGTCGTATGCCGATCTGCGCGACCTGCTGCACGAGCTGCCGCACCGCGACGACGTGCGCGTGCTCGTGATCCGGGGCGAGGGCAAGGGGTTCTGCGGGGGCGGTGACGTCAACGAGATCATCGGCGAACTCATCACGATGGACGCCCACGACCTGATGGGCTTCACCAAGATGACCGGTGACGTCATCCGGGCCATGCGCGAGTGCCCCGTGCCGATCATCGCCGGTATCCAGGGCATCGCCGCCGGTGCTGGAAGCGTGCTCGCCATCGCATCCGACTTCCGGATCTGCACGACCAGAGCGAAGTTCGCGTTCCTCTTCACCAAGGTGGGGCTCTCCGGCGGAGACATGGGAGCCGCCTACCTGCTCCCCCGGCTCGTCGGATACGGCCGCGCCACCGAGTTGCTGATGCTGGGCGACACCATCGACGCGCAGACCGCCGACCGCTACGGCCTGGTTTCGAAGCTCGTCGAGGAGGACGAACTCGACCAGGCGACAGCCGATCTCGCGCGACGTCTCGCTGATGGACCGACCATGGCCTACGCACAGACGAAGTCGCTGATCACGCGTGAACTCGACATGCCGATCGGCTCCGCCATGGAGCTGGATGCCATGACGCAGGCCCTGTTGATGACCAGCGCCGACCACAAGGAGTTTCACGCCGCGTTCAACGAGAAGCGGCCACCGCGCTGGACCGGCCGATGAGCGGGCGCATCGCCCTGGTCACCGGTGCCTCCCAGGGCATCGGTGACGCGTGCGCGAGACGGCTCAGCGCCGCAGGGCACCGGGTCGCTCTGTTGGCCCGCAGCGAACCCGAATTGCGAGAAGTCGCAGGCCATCTGCCCGGCCCGTCCCTGGTGGTGCCCGGTGACGTCACCTCGACCGCCTCCATCGAGTCGGCCTTCGCGCGGATCGAGCAGGAGTGGGGACCCGTCGAACTGCTCGTCCTCGCCGCGGGCAGCGGCACGTCCAGCCCGCTGGTCGACACGTCGGACGACGAGTGGCAGCGGATGGTCGACCTCAACCTGACGGCGCCGTTTCACTGTATGCGCCGCGCGCTACCCGGCATGACCGCCTCGGGATTCGGGCGCATCGTGCTGATCGCCAGTGTGGTGGCCAAACGCGGTGAGCCGCGCGTCGCCGCATACACCGCGAGCAAGCACGGCGCGCTCGGCCTGGTGCGCGCCGCGGCGGCCGAGACGGCACGGACCGGCGTCACCGTCAACGCCGTCTGCCCCGGGTATGTCGACACCCCGATGACCGACCGCACCATCGCGTCGATCTCGCAGCGCACCGGGCGCAGCGACGCGGAGGCCGCCCAGGCGCTCTCGGCCCGGCAGCCGATCGGACGTCTCATCACCGCGGACGAGGTGGCGCAGACCGTGATGCTCTGCATCGACAACGGCGCGATCACCGGGCAGGGGCTCAACGTCGACGGCGGAGCCGTACAGTCATAGGCCGCGACCCTCGCACACGACATGAGTCATGAAAGGACACAGATGAAGCGCGTCAACCCTGAATCCCTCGCACCGGCGCGGGGTTTCTCTCACGCGGTGGTCGCCGCCGGCACGACGGTGTTCCTGGCCGGCCAGACCGGTGCGACACCCGACGGGGCGATCGTGAGCGGCGGCATCGTCGCGCAGTTCGAGCAGGCCCTCAGCAATCTGCTCGAGGCGCTGCGCGAGGCCGGCGGCACCCCCGACCAACTCGCGAGCATGACGATCTACATCGCCGACATGGACGCCTACCTCGCCCACACCCGCGAGATCGGCGGTGTGTGGAAACGCCTCGTCGGCAGCGACTACCCCGCCATGGCAGGCGTCGGCGTCACCCGGCTGTGGGAGCCCGAGGCGCTGGTCGAGGTGCAGGGCTTCGCGGTCATACCGCAGTGACGGCTCACGGTCATGCAAAAAGCGTCACATATGACCACTTCTGCATGACCGTGCCGGCGCCCACCCGGCGGGCCGTCACAGCTCCGCGGGCGATCGCAGCACGCAGAACTGGTTGCCCTCGGGGTCGCTCATCGTGACCCACCCGCTGCCCGGACCATAGATGCCGCGCCGGTCGGCGACGATCTCGGCCCCGCGGGTCTGCAGCCAGACGACCTCGCTGTCCCGGTCCCGTTCGCGTGGCCGAAGGTCGAAATGGATGCGCTTGTCGGGCAGTTCCTCGTCGTCGACCTCGATGAACAGCAGCGTGTGACCGG
>CAYPQR010000194.1:0-6063 GCA_964412865.1 uncultured Intrasporangiaceae bacterium | reverse complement strand
GCAGATGCGGCTCGACGGTGCGCTCGCCGAGGTCGCAGCCGCCCGCGTTGGGCAGTTTGAACTCGTTGAACTCGTGCAACAGCGGCCCGAGGAACATCAAGATGGTGCGGGTGCGCCGGGCGGCCGTCTCGTCCATGGCGCCCAGGTCGAGCGTCTCGGGAGGAGTGATCTCCAGGTCGCTGGAGTCGGGCAGCCAGCGGGTGCGCACCCCGATGGAGTTGAGCACCTCGGTGATTCGGTTGACCTCTTCGATGCGAGCCAGGTTGCGCAGCGTCGTGCGGCCCTTGTTGAGCAGCGATGCGCACAGGCAGGCGACGGCGGCGTTCTTGCTGGTCCGCACGTCGATGGCGCCCGACAACTGGCGTCCGCCCTCGATGCGCAGATTCAGCGGTGTGGATGACGCCACCGCGACGACCTCGGTATCGAGCGCCTCGCTGATGCGAGCCAGCGTCTCGAGACTGAGGTTCTGCTTGCCCTGCTCGATGCGTGCGACCGCGCTCTGGCTGGTCTGCAACGCCGAGGCAAGCTCGCTCTGTGTCAGCTTCTTGTGCCGGCGCGCGTCACGGATCAGCGTGCCGACTCGGACCAGGTAGTCATCCGCCATGCCAGCGAGTGTAGATCACATATGAGATATGCCTGGGGTAGCGGGGCCCCGTTTCGCCGAGTCGTTCGTCACAATCGTGCATCCTCGGCGCATGCCTGGATCAGGGCGCCGGATCGGCCGGATGATGGCTGACGGCCTCCTCTATGAGGGGGGTCACCAGCTCGATCTGCCACGGCCGCGCACCGAGATCCGCGAGCGAGGTGCGCAGGCCGCGATCGAGGATCGGGGTCGTCGGATGCCACAGGACGCGTCGCAGCACGCTCGGCGTGAGCAGGTTCTCGACCGGCACGTGGTGTGCGTGGGAGATGTCGTCGAGTCGCTCGCGCACCTCACTGAGCCGAGCAGCGGCGACCGGGTCGCGGTCGGCCCAGGCCCTCGCGGGCGGAGGCGCATCGCTGCGCACGGTGGCCGGCGGCAGCGCGCTCTCGGGCATCCGATCGACGCGGCGGATCGCCTCCAGCCAGTCGCGTTGATGCCGGGCCAGGCCCCGATGCGCCGGTCGCGGGCGTCCGCGCTTGGAGGAGGGCGTCGAGGCGGCGAGAGCCTGTAGCTCCGCCGGCGCCTGCGGGGCCCGATTGGCCATCGCGACGATGAGGGAGTCGGGCAGCACCCGCCCGGGTGCGACGTCGCGACGCCGGGCGATCGCGTCACGCGTCAGCCACAGCTCCCGCACTCGAGCGATGGCTCGGCGTCCGCGGATGCGATGCATGCCCGAGGTGCGTCGCCACGGGTCCTCGCGGCGGCCCGGCCCGGTGAAGTGTGTGAGGGCCTCGAAATCCTGCAGCGCCCAGTCCAGCTTGCCCTGCGCCCGAAGGTCGTCACGCAACCGGTCGCGCACCTCGACGAGCACCTCGACGTCGAGTGCGGCATACAGCAGCCACGGGCCGGGAAGTGGCCGGGTCGACCAGTCGACCGCCGAATGCTCCTTGGCCAGCGTGACGCCCAGGTAGTGCTCGACGACGGTGGCCAGGCCCACGCGGGGCAGACCCGCGAGCCGCGACCCGAGCTCGGTGTCGAACAGACGCGACGGGTGCATCCCCAGGTCGTGCAGGCAGGGCAGATCCTGCGTCGCAGCGTGCAATACCCACTCGGCGTCTCCGATCGCCTGCTGCACGGGGGTGAGGTCTGGGCAGGCAACCGGGTCGATGAGGACAGTGCCCGAGCCCTGCCGGCGCAGTTGCACCAGGTAGGCGCCCGCGCCATAGCGGTAGCCCGAGGCACGCTCGGCGTCGACCGCGACCGGACCGTGGCCCGACGCGAGCGAGTCCGCGGCGTCGGTGAGGGCGGACTCGCTGGTGATGACCTCGGGCACACCATCGGCCGGCGCGTCGAGCAGAGGGTATTGCGGTGTGTCACCGGACGACTGCGATGCCGCCGCCGAACTCATCGACGCTGACCCGGCAGTGCCACGACCCCTTCCGGGAGCGGCGGGAGGCCGGCGATCGTGCACAGCAGCGTGCCCCACGCCCGAAGATGAGCCGAGAGGTCGAGATCGGTGGGCGTCCACGAGGCGCGCACCTCCATCTCCACTGTCGTGTCGCCATCAGCCAGTCCACCGTATCCGTCGGACACGACGCGGGTGACAGTGCCCGCCGCGGCGGTATGAGACGCCTCACAGGAACTCAGCGCCTCCATCAGCCAGGCCCAGCCGACGTCGCCGAGCAGGGGATCGGATGCGACCTCGGGCTCCAGCCGTGCGCGGGCGAACGTCACCACCCGCCACGCCCCGTGCCATGCCTCCGGGCACTCGGGGTCGTGCAGCAGCACGAACCGGCCGGTCGCGAGCTCCTCGTCGGGGTCGTCGGCCTGGATCACGTCCGCGGACAGCGCAAGAGAGTAGGGAGCGATCCGGCCCGGTGCGGGCACTTCGGTCAGGCGCACCTCCGGCCGCAGCTGCACCGACGCCAGGCCGGTGGTCGCATGATGGAAGTCGGCGGCGGCATCGCCGCGAATGTCTCGGGTGCCCACCGGTCCACCCTAGGTCGTTGTGACGCAACTCGCACGCAACGGCACGCCGATCGACCCGACGAAGTCGCGTGCAGGGGCCGCGGCGAGGCGTGCTGAGGGCGATCGGGCGGTTCACGGCACCCCGAAGTGACAAGATGGTCGTATGCCGAACGTCTCCACCATGCGTCGCCGATTCCTCGATCTGCATGCCGACGGGTTCTTCGTCATCCCCAACCCGTTCGACACCGGATCCGCCCGGCTGCTCGAAGCAGCGGGAGCCGTGGCGCTCGCCACGACCAGCTCCGGGTTCGCCGCCGCACACGGCCGCTCCGACGGGACGATGTCACGCGACGAACTCGTGGCCCACGTCCGATCCGTGTGCGGCGCAGTGGACGTGCCGGTCAACGTGGACAGTGAAATCTGCTATCCCCGTGACGACGGCGGAGTCCGCCGAACCATCGAAATGCTCGCCGACGCAGGCGCATCCGGTGCGTCGATTGAGGACTACGACCCGGAACCCGGGGCCGTGCTGCCGATCTCCCGGGCGGCCGAGCGTGTGGCCGAGGCCGCCGAGGAGGCGCACCGGCACGACATACTGCTGACCGCGCGAGCCGAGAACTTCCTCCACGGGCGCCCTGACATCGAGGACACGGTCGAGCGATTGAGCGCATACCGCGACGCAGGTGCTGACGTGCTCTATGCGCCCGGACTCACCGCCGAGCGCGAGATCGCCCGAGTCGTCGAGCTCGGCAAGCCCGTCAATGTCCTTGCGCTGCCGGGCGTTCCACCGATGCTCCGGTTGGAGGAGCTCGGAGTGCGGAGGGTCTCCACCGGGGGTGCTCTGACATGGGCGGCCTACGGCGCGTTCATCCGGGCGGCGCAGGGTCTGCTCCAGGACGGCAGCACCGCCTACCTGCGGGAGGGGCTGACCCCGGAGCAGCGCGGGGCGTTCCGGGCCTGACTTGCTGGCACTGCTCGCGCTTGCCTCCAGCGCCGTCTGGGGGACGTCCGACTTCGCGGGCGGCTGGTTCACCAAGCGAATTGCCGCGCTGCGGGTCGTTGCCGTCTCACAGGGCGTCGGGTTCGCCATCATGTGCATCGTCCTGCTCGTGGCGTCGTCGACCGGCACGGTCGGCGGGCCCGCGTGGCCGGGCGGATGGTTGCTCTACGGGCTGCTGTCGGGCGTCACCGGGGCGGTAGGACTCACGACGTACTACGCGGCGCTGTCGAGCGGGACCATGGGCGTCGTCGCCCCGATCGCGTCGGTGGGTGCCGTCGTGCCCGTCTCGCTCGGACTGCTCACCGGTGACCGCATCGGCGCCGTCGTCGGAGTCGGCATCGGGCTGGCACTGCTGGGAGTCGTTCTGGCGTCCGGGCCGGAGCTGTCCGGGGAGGTGAGCAAGCGCCCCATCACGCTGGCCGTGCTCTCCGCCGTCGGCCTCGGCCTGTCGCTGTTCTTCCTCGACAGGGGAGCCACTGACAACACGATCGGCGCGCTGTGGGCGATGCGCCTGGCAGGCACCGGAGTGCTCGCGGTCGCGTGGGCGGCACGGCGAGGCGGGCCGCCGGGAGGTCGCGTTGCGCGCCGAGACATCTTGCCGTTGCTGGCAATCGGCGCCGCTGATCTGTCGGCGAACGTCCTCTTCGCAGTGTCCACGGCATACGGGCAGGTCAGTGTGGCCAGCGTGCTGGGATCGCTCTATCCGGTGACGACGCTGCTGCTGGCACGGTTCATCCTTCACGAGCGAATGCGGCGGATCCAGGTCGCCGGAGCGGTCTGCGCGCTCGTCGGCGTCATCCTCACGTCGGTGGAGTGAGCTGTGCGACGCTGGACCCATGACCGTTCTCGCACATGCCGTCCAGGACGTCTCCCGCTACCTGCCCGCATGGCTGCAGCGGCAGCTGGACCGCAGCCGCACCCCCGGTGCACAAGTCGCGTTGCGGCTCGACGGCACGCTCGCCTTCAGCGGGGCATTCGGTCTGGCCGACACTCACACGGGGGAGAGGCTGACGACGAGTCACATCTTCCGGGTCGCCTCGCACTCCAAGTGGTTCACGACGAGCATGACGATGCGTCTCGTCGCGGAGGGCCTGCTGCGGCTCGACGACCGGCTGGGTGCGCGGGTCGCCGCATACGCCGACACGCCTCTCGCGAACGTGACTCTGCGCGAGCTGCTGAGTCACCGCGCCGGGGTGATCCGCGACGGCGTCCGCAGCGACTTCTGGCAGCTGGAGGGCGAGTTCCCCGATGCGGCAGCATTGCTCGGCCTCGTGCGGCGCCACGGCCGGGTGCTCGAGCCCGAGGAGTTCTTCAAATACACCAACGTCGGATTCTCCCTGGTCGGCCAGATCCTCGAGTCCGCCGCCCACGCCAGCTACCACGAGCTGATGATCGACGAGATATGCCGGCCGCTCGGGCTCACGCGCACCATGCCCGAATACGACCCGGCGTGGGCCGACGAGTTCGCATCCGGACACGGGCGGGCCCAGGCGCCGTCGTCAGCGCGCGAGGTGCTGCGCCCGATCCAGACCGGAGCCATGGCACCGGCCACCGGATTCTGCTCCACCGCCGAGGATCTGACCGCCTTCGGTGGGGTCCACTTCCTGGGTGGCGACGACGACGTGATCGGCGACGTATCGCGGCGCCGGATGCAGCACCCGCTGTCGGACATCGAACGGCCCGACGGGACCGGCCACTACGGTCTGGGCACCCAGATCGCCGACGTGGGCGGTCGCAGGGTGATCGGACACAGTGGCGGTTTCCCGGGCTACATCACGAGGACGTGGGTCGATCCGGGCGAGCGGATGGCGCTCAGCGTGCTGACCAACGCCATCGACGGCCCCGCGGACCCGCTGGCATCCGGCATCCTGAAGCTCGTCGAGCTCGCGACATCGCCGCGTCGCCCATGGCAGGCCGCGTCGGATGCGGCGACCCTCGACGCATACACGGGTCGTTTCGAGAGCCTGTGGGGTGTGGTCGACGTGGTGCGGCTCGGGGATCGGCTCGTCGCGATCGATCCCGACGTCGCGGACCCGGCAGGCGGCCTCGAGGAGCTGACCGTCCGCGGTCCGGACGAGCTGGACGTGGAGCGCCGCGATTCCTACCGATCGGCCGGTGAACCCTTGGTGTTCGAGCGGGGGACGGACGGGCACGCCGATACGGTGCGCATCACCGGGCAGCTTCACCGTCGCGTCGCCCCGAGCTGGTGATCGGCGCCGTGCGAGGATCGCTCTCGTGAGCGACGAGACCATGACGACGGGCACAGTCCGCAGCCCCAGAGACAGTGATCTGGTGCGTGCGGCGCGCGGCCTTCCGACCGATCGCACGCCCGTGTGGTTCATGAGGCAGGCGGGTCGGTCGCTACCCGAATACCGTCGGGTGCGCGCCGAGATCCCGATGCTGACGGCATGCCGCACTCCCGAGCTGGTCACCGAGATCACGATGCAGCCGGTGCGGCGGCACGGCGTCGACGCGGCGATCTTCTTCAGCGACATCGTGGTGCCGCTCGCCG
>CAYPQR010000193.1:0-6074 GCA_964412865.1 uncultured Intrasporangiaceae bacterium | reverse complement strand
AGCCCTTGTCGAACTGCATACCCTCGGTGAAGTCGAGGTCGGTCTGCGCCGTCGAGGACTCCTCGACGGTGATGACACCGTCCTTGCCGACCTTGTCGAAGGCCTCGGCGATCAGACCGCCGATCGTGGCGTCCTGCGCGGAGAGCGTGGCCACCTGGGCGATCTCGTCCTTGCCCTCGAGCTCGCTGGCATTGGCCAGCAGACGCTCGCTCACGACCTCGACGGCCTGGTCGATGCCGCGCTTCAGCGCTGCGGGGGACGCACCGGCCGCGACGTTGCGCAGGCCCTCGTGCACCATCGACTGCGCGAGCACCGTTGCGGTCGTCGTGCCGTCGCCGGCGATGTCGTTGGTCTTGGTGGCGACCTCCTTCGCCAGCTGCGCGCCGAGGTTCTCGTAGGGGTCCTCGAGCTCGACCTCGCGGGCGATGGTGACGCCGTCGTTGGTGATGGTGGGTGCGCCCCACTTCTTGTCGATGACCACGTTGCGGCCCTTGGGGCCCAGGGTCACCTTCACGGTGTTGGCGAGCGCGTCGACACCGCGCTCGAGAGCGTTGCGTGCGGAGTCGTCGAACTCCAGCTGCTTTGCCATTGATTGTCCTTTGAGTTAGCTGATGAAAGCGGTCTTATGACCGCGCCCCGACCCGCACCTTTCGGTGCGATGCCGGGGCGCGTCGTCCGCAGGGCCTGGCTGCGTGGCCTCGGCTGCGGCGGGTCCGTCCGATGCGCCCCGGTGAGGCGTCACGAGACGGACCTGAAGAGAGAAAGACTGGTCAGCCGACCTTCGCGAGGATGTCGCGCGCCGACAGGATCAGCAGCTCCTCGCCGGCGTACTTGACCTCGGTGCCGCCGTACTTGCTGTAGATGACCTTGTCGCCGACCGCAACGTCGAGCGGCACGCGGTTGCCGTTGTCGTCGACGCGACCCGGGCCGATCGCCAGGACCTCGCCCTCCTGGGGCTTCTCCTTGGCGGTGTCCGGGATGACCAGGCCGGAGGCAGTGGTCTGCTCGGCCTCGACGGACTTGACGACGATGCGGTCTTCGAGCGGCTTGATGTTCACCGACACGTTTGGACCTTCCTTCACATGGACTGGCCTGCCTGGCGGCAGGGTGAGTTGGTCCAGGACAGCGTGCGCCAATCGTGCTCCGATCGCCGTCGCGGGGGCCGACCGGAGTCCGGCTGGCACTGACCTGGGTAGAGTGCCAACACTGAATCTATGCCGCGATTAGCACTCGGTCAACTCGAGTGCCAGATTTGCCTCCACGAGGTCAGCCGAGCGGCAGAGTCGCGGCCGGCGGGCCGCAGGTGGGGTCGATCCCGTCGAAGAGGCTGCTGACCGACTCGCCCGCGTGGATGCGGCTGATCGCCTGGGCGAACAGCGGCGACGTCGAGCGCACCTGCAGCTGCGGCCAGTCCTCCGGCGGGGGCACGGTGTCGGTCGTCACCACATCGGTGATCATCGGATGTGAGCCGATGCGCTGCACGGCCTTGCCCGCGAAGAGACCGTGGGTGCAGGCGACGGAGGCGCCCGTGCAGCCAAACTCGCTCAGCCTGTCCATCAGTTCCACGACCGAGCCACCGGTCGCGATCTCGTCGTCGAGCACGATCGCCCGCTTGCCCTGCACGTCGCCGACGATGGCGTCGATGATCACCTTGTCGTCCGCCAGCCGCTGCTTGCTCCCGGCGGCGACCGGAAGGCCGAGCAGCCGCGCGAACAACGTGGCCGTCTTGGCGTTGCCGAGGTCGGGCGAGACGACCACACAGTCGCGCAGGTCGGTGCCGCGGAAATGCTCGGCGAGCACCCCGATGGCGCTCAGGTGGTCGACCGGCACCGAGAAGAAGCCGTGCACCTGCGGCGCGTGCAGCGCCATCGTCAACACGCGGTGGGCCCCGGACGTCACCAGCAGATCGGCGACGAGCCTGCCCCCGAGCGAGATGCGCGACGCGTCCTTCTTGTCCGAGCGCGCATACGCGAAGTGCGGTATGACCGCCGTGATCTGGGCCGCCGACGCACCGCGGGCGGCATCGATCATCAGCAGCAGCTCCATCAGGTGCTCCTGCGTCGGAGGCACCAGCGGCTGGATGATGTAGACGTCGCGCTGCCGGCAGTTGGCCAGCAGCTGAGCCTGCAGACAGTCATTGCTGAAACGCTTGAGATCGACCGGTGAAAGGGGCACACCGAGGTGCCCGCAGATGCTCCGAGCCAGACCCGGATGCGCCGAACCGGTGAAGACCACGATGTCGCGCACGCCAGACTCCTTCGGGGGCGGACCATGCATCAACCCTGGCAGCGTACCCACACCGGACGCCGATCGGCACCCCCCGATGCGGGAGGATGTGCGCATGGACGCGCGACTGGTCGAGCAACTGGCCACGGGCGAGGGGTGGGGCCTGCTTCAGTCGCTTCCGCCGTATGACGAGGCGGGCGCACTCTCGCTCGGGTTGCGGCTGCGCGAGGCCGGCTTCGACCCCGACCTGGTGGCGGCCGCACTGACCCAGTCACGCCTGCGCAGCCGCGCCGAGCGCAAGTTCGGCGACGACGCCGCCCAGATGCTGTTCACCGCCGATGGCCTCGAACAGGCCACCCGCGCCGAGATCGCCGCGAGGCACGCCCGGCGGTTCGCCGACGCCGGTGCCCGGCGGATCTTCGACCTGGGCTGCGGGATCGGATCCGATGCCATCGCCTTCGCCCGCACCGGCGCGTCGGTGCTGGCCGTCGATGCGGACGAGACGACGGCGGCGGTCGCCGCCGTCAATCTGCGCGCCTGGCCGCGAGCGCGCGTGCAACATGCCGCGGCCGAGGACGTCCCCCTGCCCTCGAGCCCGGATGCGCGCGGCCACGCCGTCTGGTTCGACCCGGCGAGACGCACACCGGGGGTCGCCGACATCTCCGGCCACACCCGCCGGCTCTTCCGACTGGAGGACCTCTCCCCCAGTTGGGACTTCGTGCGCACCGTCGCTCCCCGTCTGCCCGCGGCCGCCGCCAAGCTCAGCCCTGCCTTCTCGCACCGGCAGCTGCCGAGGGACGCCGAGGCGCAGTGGACGTCATACCGCGGAGAAGTGCTCGAGTGCGCGGTCTGGTGGGGCGACGTCTGCCACCACCCGGGTCGCAGCGCCTATGTCATGACGCCTCACGGCGACTATCTCGTGACCGAGCGCGACGCCGACGACGGGGAGTCCGCACCGGCCCAGCTCGAGCACCTGCCGGGATTCCTGTATGAGGCCGACAAGGCCGTGACGCGCGCGGGCCTGGTGGCTGCGCTCGTGCGCGCCACGGACGGACGGGAGCTGGCGCCGATGACCGGCTACGTCTGCTCGGCACGCAGGACGGTCGTGCCCTGGGCGACGCGGTATGTCGTCCGTGACGCGTTCCCCTTCAACGTCAAGGCATTGCGCGCGTGGATGCGTGATCACACGGTGGGCCGGGTGACGATCAAGAAGCGCGGCGTCTCGACCGACCCCGACCAGTTGCGCCGCCAGCTGCGCCTCAAGGGCGACCGTTCGGCGACCGTGCTGATCACGCGGGTCGGCGGCGTGCAGGCGGCGCTGATCCTCGACGCCGCGTGACGATCTGGCCCGCACGGGCGACGGAGTGCGGGCACGCGTGAGTTACCGTCGACCCATGCCTTCGCGCAGCATCACCGCCGTCGGCCTGCTGGCATGCGTCGGTCTCACCGTCACGGCGTGCGGCGGCTCGGGCACCGACGCTTCCCGTGCCACCTCACCGACGCCGGCAGCCGGCACCACGTCCACACCATCCGCACCCCGCACACCCGAGACCACTGCCCCGCCCACTTCGCCCTCGTCGAAGGCGACCTCGCGATCCACCTCGCCGTCCTCGACCGCCCAGGGCGCTTCCTGCGTCACGAAACTCGCCGGCCGGCTCACGCCCGCACAACGTGCCGGGCAGCTGGTCATGGTGGGGCTCGACGCGCACGCCTCACGCGCATCCGTCGCGGACCTGATCACCCGCGATCACATCGGCGGTGTGGTGTATCTGGGCGGCTGGCAAGGTGCTTCGCACGTGGCCGACACCTCGGCATACCTCCAGGACAAGGTCACCGCTGCCTCGACCGGCCGCACCGGCCTGATCATCGCCGCCGACCAGGAGGGCGGCCAGGTGCAGCAGCTGACCGGCGCCGGGTTCACGCGCGTGCCCTCGGCGCTCGCGCAGGGCGCCGAGAGCCCCACGGTGCTGCAGCGCAACGCCGCCACCATGGGCCGCGAGTTGAAGGCCGCGGGCGTCAACGCCGACCTCGCGCCCGTCGCAGACACCGTCCCGGTCTCGATCGGGCGGGCCAATCAGCCGATCGGGCGCTATGACCGCGAATACGGTCACACACCGCAGGCCGTCGCGAGAGCCGTCCCGGCCGTGGTGCGGGGGCTGCACTCCGCCGGTGTCGTCGCGACGCTGAAGCATTTCCCCGGCATCGGCCGCATCACCGGCAACACCGACGTGACGTCCACCGGCATCACCGACTCGGTGATGACGTCCGACGACCCCTATCTGCAGCCGTTCCGGGCCGGCATCGGGGCCGGCTCCGGCATGGTGATGGTCGGATTCGGCCGTTATCCGAAAATCGATCCCGCCCACGAGGCAGCTTTCTCATCGTCGATCATCGACGGAATGCTGCGCGACGACCTGAAGTTCGACGGCGTGGTCATCAGCGACGACCTCAATGCGGCGGCCGTGCGGCATCTGCCGGCCGGCCGGCGCGCCGTGGCCTTCATCCGCGCCGGGGGCGACATCGCGCTGACCGGATCGACGGCCGACGCGCCGAGAGCCGTCGCCACCATCGCGGCGGAAGTCAAGGACGACAAGGGCTTCGCGCAGCAGGTGCGGCATTCGGTCATCCGCGTGCTCAGGCTCAAGACGCAGATGGGCCTCACGTCCTGCAGCAGCGACGAGTGACGACGAGGCTCAGGCGGTTTGTCACGCTATAGCGCGACAAACCGTCAACACTCGCTCATGCGCGAGTCGAATGTTGACGCATTCGCACGCTATTGCGTATGCCGCCGCGCTGCGATCAGGGCACGAGGACCTGACCGACCGGCATCGAGGAGTCGGCGGGCAGGTCGAGCGGCGACGGCGGCAGGCCGCGCTGGACGATCTGCGACCCGAGCGCCGCGACCATCGCGCCGTTGTCGGTGCACAACTGTCGGCGGGGGACGCGCAGGCTGATGCCCGCGGCCGCGCAACGCTCCTCGGCCAGCGCCCGCAACCTCGTGTTGGCCGTGACCCCGCCGCCGATCTGCAGATCGGGTATGCCGTGGCGGCGGCACGCATCGATCGCCTTGCGCGTCAACACATCCGCGACGGCCTCGCTGAAGCTGGCGGCGACGTCGGCGACCGGCACCTCCCGTCCGTCGCGCTGACACTGCTCCACCCAGCGCACGACGGACGTCTTGAGACCCGAGAAGGAGAAGTCGTAGCGGTGCCTGTCCATGTCCTTGCCCGCGGTGAGGCCCCTCGGGAATCGGATCGCCTTCGGGTCTCCGCCCACCGCGGCCTTCTCGATGTGCGGCCCTCCCGGGTATGGCAGGTCGAGCACCCTGGCGACCTTGTCGAACGCCTCCCCCGCCGCGTCGTCGACGGTGGTGCCGAGTTCTTCGATGTCAGAGGCGATGTCGCGCACGAGCAGCAGGTTGGTGTGGCCGCCCGACACCAGCAACGCGACCGTCGGCGCGGGCAGTGGTCCGTGATCGAGCACGTCGGCGCAGACGTGGGCGGCGAGGTGATTGACTCCGTACAGGGGCTTGTCGAGCGCCCACGACAATGCCTTGGCGGCGGCCACGCCGACCATGAGTGCGCCGGCCAGACCCGGGCCCGAGGTCACGGCCACGGCGTCGATGTCGCTCAGCGTGTGACCGGCCTCGTCACAGGCTCGCCGCAGCATGGGCACGACCGCCTCCAGGTGAGCACGGCTGGCGACCTCGGGCACGACGCCGCCGAATCGCGCGTGCTCGTCGACGCTGCTGGCGACGGCGTCCGCGAGGAGCGTGTTGCCCCGCACGAGCGCGACTCCGGTCTCGTCGCAGGAACTCTCGATCCCGAGGACGAGTGGTCCTGCGGTCT
>CAYPQR010000192.1:0-6084 GCA_964412865.1 uncultured Intrasporangiaceae bacterium | reverse complement strand
GCGTGATGCTCACCGACGGGCTGACCGCCGAGCAGTCCGAGGGCCGCGCCCGCGACGAGGTCGAGGTCGTCGACGTCGCCAACATGCTGCTGGCAGCCGTGCGCCAGGGCACGGACGCGTAGACCTCCTGGCATCGGGCGCGCGGTCTGCCCGGCCGTGGTGTTGACGCTGCTCGGGAGCGGGCAGAGCGCGGCATATCCGACGCGATCTACCCGCTGTCAGTCGAGCGACCTCCGCGCGTCCGGGCAGAGCGCGGCCTACCCGCTGCTCGTCGACCGCCATACGGACCCACAAAGCTGCCACCGCCGTCGCGGCGGCTCACGCCACCGTGGGCTCGAACGCCTCCACGGCGAGCACGGTGGGCAGGTGCCGGGCGATCTCGTCCCAGGTCTCGCCCTCGTCGCGGCTGGCGAAGACCGACCCGGTATTGGTGCCGAAGTAGACCCCGGCCGGGTCCTGACGGTCGCCGCTCATCCCCTGCCGCAGCACGGTGAAGAAGCATGCCTCCTGCGGCAGCCCGGCCCGCTGCGCCTCCCACGACGCACCGGCATCCCGTGACCGCCAGACCGCGGCCGCGGCATCGGGCGGGTAACGACCCTCGCTGTCGCCGTTGAGCGGCACGGTCCAGATGGTGCGTCCGTCGTGTGGATGGGTCCACAGCGGGAATCCGAAGGTCGAGGGCAGGCCCGCGGTGATGTCGCGCCAGGTGCGCCCGCCGTCCTGCGAGCGCCATACGCCATGGTGGTTCTGCTGATAGAGCGGCTCACCGTCGCCGCTCGCACGCTCGAGGTGGTGCACACAGAATCCGGTGTGCCCGTCGGATGCCGCCGCGGGATGGTCGTTGTGCTCACCGTCGGCGGGGTCGGCGAGGTCGTTGCGCCGGTGCCAGGTCACGCCACCGTCCTCGGTGGCGAAAACACCGGCCGCGGAGATCCCGACCCACATCCTGTCGGGCTGCTCGGGATCGACGACGATCGTGTGCAGGACGAGCCCCGCCGCGCCGGGGCCCCACTCGGGTGCCGACGGATGGTCGCTCAGACCCTTGACGACCTGCCAGGTCACACCGTCGTCATCGCTGACCAGGAGGGTTGCGGGCTTCGTCCCCGCGTAGAGCCTGCCGCCGACGCGTCCGAGGGACCACACCTGGGAGAAGGTGTCGCCGAACGGGACCGGCGTGTCGCTCCAGCCGATGGCTTCGGCGAATTCGGGGTCGTCCTTCGCCCAGGCGTCCATCTGACCAGAGGTCAGCCGAGCCAGATCCCAGGTGCTGCCGCCGTCGCCGGAGCGCCATACCCCCGCGCCGAACCAATCGCCGCCGCCGGCGGCCCACATCGTTCCGGTGGCCGGATCGCCGATGGCGTGGTTGATCGGCCACCCGTCGCAATAGGGTCCCCGAACGGCCCAATGGCCCCGATCGGAGTCACCGTCGAGGACGAACGCGCCCTTGGTCGTGCCCACCAGCAGGTGGATGGCGGTCTCGGACATCAGGCGCCCCTTCCGCGAGCCCAATCCACTTATCGTAGGCACCCCGCGGTGGCGTATCAATGCCGCGGCGCCGGAAACTTCCATGGCGCCCGGACGGGCCGCGCCAGACCGCAATCCACATCCCACACGGTCTGCCGGGTCTTACCCACAGACGGCCGTATTCGGGACGCCGGCCGGGCCGCGCCGGCCAAGACTTGAGCCATGTCAGACGACCCCGAACAGATCCGTGCCGCGGCGCGGCAGGTCCGCTCCTTGTCCGACCGCGCCCGCGACGAGGCACAGCACATCACCCATCAGAGCGCTGTTCAATGGACGGGCTCCGCGTCGGAGACCTATCGACGGCGCCTTGCCGACCGTGCGCGCGAATTCACCACGGCGGCAGGTGATCTGGACGATCTGGCGAAGGCTCTGCTGACCCATGCCAAACACGTCGAAGACCACGAGAGGGCGATCAGTGCCGCCGCGCAGGCGCTGCCGGGCGTGCCCGGAGCGGTCAGCGATCTCGTCGGCGCAGCCGAGGATGTCTTGGGGTTCCTGTCGTGACCGGCATACGGCGCACGGTCGTCACAGACCTCGGGGAGATCGTCGCGCACATCAGCGCGATCCAGGACGCGGTGCCGGACGGCCTGCTGCAGGTCGTCGCGTCATCCCCCGAGCGCACGACGGGGTCGGCCGTCTGTGTCGACGGCGACAGATTCACGGTGCGCACCGTGCTGCTGAACCCGGAGCCCGAGTGCCTGGAGATCGGTGTCACCGAGGGGGATGTCGCCGATCTCGCCGACGAGGTCGCCTCGATCGTCCACCACACCGTCGACGACAGCATGCTGCTCGACGCCCCGACGCCGGTCGCGCCCGGCCCGGAGCTGCTCGCCGAGGACGCCGTGTTGCTGGCCGAGACCGTCCTCGAGGGAGACCCCGACAAGGAGCGACAGGTGCTGGACCTCCTCGAACTGCCGGCGACACCCCGATGGCTGCGCGATCTGGCCTTCGGCGCGCGACTGCGGCTGACGGTGTGCCTGCTCGACATCTGGGAGGTCGAGCAGCTCGCCGAAGTCGTCGTCACCGATGACGGGTGGGGGCGACTCGACCTGCACGGCGAGCGACTGCGGTTCACGCCGCTCACCACCCGCGACGTGCAACGGCAACTGCGTGGTGCCTGTGCACGATTCGTGCAGCGGCACGGCCACGCCGAGGTGACCTGCTGATGGGAGGCTCATGCACGACCTCCGGTGGCACCACCTCGGTGCAGGCAGACCTGATCGATATGCGGCGCACGGCGGGCACGCTGGACGGTTCGGGCGACGAGGCGACCTCCTTGTGCCTCTCCGTCGGTCGCACGGCAGCGCACCTGCCGCTCAAGAGTGCGCTGCTGTCGCCGGGGTCGGCCGCAGACGTCGCACGCCGCGTGTTCGACCTGACCGTCGGATCGGCCGGCCTCGGCGCACTGGCCCTGCGAATGGAGGTGGTGGCCCGCGGTATGCGGATCGGCGCGGACACCTATCAACTCGCCGACGAGGCCGAAAGACGTGCCCTGGCGGCCATCGCGGTCGCGACCGCGCCGTTGCATTTCGTGGCGGCATCCGCCGTGGCCGCGCTGGAGGCAACGGCCGACGCGGCGCAGGCCGGACACACCAACGTCCGCGATCTCGAATACCTCAAATACTGGGGGCAGTCATGGGCCAAGGAGATGGGCGGACTCGAGACGAAGGATCCACGACTCACCGCGGCCGCGGTGAATACGCTGCGCACCATCTTCCACCGCATCGCCCCGGGCGCCGTGACGTTCCAGCAACAAGTGGCGTTGCTGCTGTTGGCCGGCCGGGTCGTCGGCACGTTCGACGACGGGAAAGCGCTCCAGGTCACGCCGGTTCGGGGCGACATACCTCCGATACCGACCCGAGGGGCACACGATCTCGGCGACCTGGTCGACCAGGAGCGCATCGTCGAGTCTGCGGCGCACAACACCAAGGAGCACACCACGATCCGGGTGCATCACGTGATCCATCCCGACGGGCGGGCCGGCTGGGTCGTCGACGTGCCCGGCACCAACAACTGGCACATCGAGGGCCCGCACAACCCGCTCGACGGCACCGGCAATCTCACCGCCATGGCAGGTGCGCCGGCTGCGATCTACCCGGCCATCCGGTCGGCCATGCGCCGCGCCATGCAGCGGGCGGGGGTGCAGCCGGGCGCCGAGCCGGTGATGCTGGTCGGGCACAGCCAGGGCGGCATCATCGCCACTCGCATGACGCAAAACACCGCATTCCGCAAGGAATTCAATGTGCAGGAGGTGGTGACCGTGGCCTCTCCGGTGACCCGCATGAGGATCCCGGACGGTGTGCACGCCACCGAGATCGAGCACACCGGTGACGTCGTGCCCGGCCTCGACGCCGACTACACACCCCGCCAGGCAAACACCGTGCAGTTCAGCTGTGATCCGCCGAAGGTGACCGGCGACCCGTTCGACCAGCACCACGCGTCCGCCTATGCGAAGACCGCGCGTGAGCACCTCGGTCGCAACACCGACGACCTCGATCTGCAACGCTTCTACGCGAGGACCGGCGTCTACTTCGACGGCTCCGACACGGCATACGACTTCACGGTGCGACGGCCATGACGGCGATCACACCGTCGACATCTGCGACTCGGGGTCATCGTCCTCGTCGACGATGGCACCCTCGAACTGCGACATGTACAGGCGATAGTAGGCGCCCCGCGCCTCGAGCAGGGCCTCGTGATCACCCTGCTCGACGATGTGCCCGTGCTCCATGACGAGGATGATGTCGGCATCGCGAATCGTCGAGAGCCGGTGCGCGATGACGAAACTCGTGCGATCCGAGCGCAATGCCGCCATCGCGTGCTGCAGCAGCACCTCGGTGCGGGTGTCGACCGATGAGGTCGCCTCGTCCAGGATGAGCAGCGCCGGGTCGGCGAGGAAGGCTCGCGCGATCGTCATCAGCTGCCGCTCCCCCGCCGAGACGTTGGACCCCTCCTCGTCAATGACCGTGTCGTAGCCGTCGGGCAGGGAGTGCACGAACCGGTCGACAAAGGTCGCCTCGGATGCCTGGAGGATCTGCTCCTCCGTCGCGTCGGTGCGCCCGAAGGCGATGTTGTCGCGGATCGTGCCGTGGAACAGCCAGCTGTCCTGCAACACCATCCCGATGCGCGAGCGCAGTTCGCCACGGGGCACCGTCGTGATGTCGACACCGTCGAGCAGGATCCGGCCCGAGTCGAGTTCGTAGAAACGCATCAGCAGGTTGACCAGCGTCGTCTTGCCGGCGCCGGTGGGGCCGACGATCGCCACGGTCTGCCCCGGCTCGGCCACCAGCGACAGGTCCTCGATCAGCGGCTCGTCCTGCTTGTAACGGAAGCTGATGTGGTCGAACTCGACACGCCCCGCTGTTGCGGGCAGCGAGCCGTGGGCCTCGGGCACCTGCTCGGGGGCATCCAACACCTCGAAGACCCGCTCGGCGCTGGCCACGCCCGACTGGAGCAGGTTGACCATCGAGGCCATCTGGGTCAGCGGCTGGGTGAACTGCCTCGAATACTGCACGAATGCAGTCACTTCGCCGATCGACAGGCCGCCGGATGCGACCCACAGGCCACCGATCACACAGACTGCGACGTATTGCAGGTTGCCGATGAACATCATGATCGGCATGACCAGGCCGCTGATGAACTGCGCCCTCCAGCTGACGGTCATCAGCTCGTCGTTCTTCTGCTTGAACCTGGCGTCGACCTCACGCTGGCGCCCGAAGACCTTCACCAGTTCGTGCCCGGTGAACGTCTCCTCGATCTGACTGTTCAACTCACCGGTGTTCTTCCACTGCCCGACGAAGAGCTTCTGCGAGCGCTTCATCACCTGGCTGGTGACGACCATGACGATCGGTATGGCGACCAGCGCGATCAGCGTGAGCTTCCACGAGACGGTCAGCATCATGACGAGCACACCGATGGCGGTCAGCCCGGAGAAGAGCAGCTGGCTGAGGGTCTGCTGCAGTGACTGGCCGATGTTGTCGATGTCGTTGGTCAGCCGCGAGAGCATCTCGCCGCGCGGCTGCCCGTCGAGATAGCTCAGCGGCAGCCGGTGCACCTTCGCCTCGACGTCTCGCCGCAGCCCCTGCATGGTGGTCTGCACCGCATAGTTGAGCATCCGCGCCTGGATGAGCTGGAAGATCGAGGCGACCACATAGCAGGCGACGACGAACAGCAGGATGTGACCGACGGCGCTGAAGTCGATGCCGACACCAGGCACCAGGTCCATCCGCGCGACCATGTCGGCCTGCGTGTTGTGGCCGGCCTGACGCAGACCCTCCACGACCGCGTGCTTCGTGGTGCCCGCAGGCACATTCATCGCGCCGCCGATGGCGCCGTCGAAGATCTTGTCGACCGCCTTGCCGAGCACCCTCGGGCTGATGACGTTGAGCACCACGGCGGCGACCGTGAGCGCGACCACGATGATGACTCGGGTCCGCTGCGGTGAGAGCAGCCCCACCAGGCGCCGGGCCGAGCCCTTGAAGTTCATCGGCTTGTCGGCGGCACCCATGCCCATGGACGGGCCGCGCTGGCGGCGCATCGGCGCCCCGCCCCGCCCCGCCG
>CAYPQR010000191.1:0-6126 GCA_964412865.1 uncultured Intrasporangiaceae bacterium | reverse complement strand
TCGACATGATCCCGCGGGCGACGTTCTGCCAGCCGCAGATCGGCTCGTTCGGCTACTCCGAGGAGCAGGCGAAGGAGCGCGGATACGACGTCAAGACCGCGTCGTTCCCGTTCTCCGCCAACGGAAAGGCCCGCGGCATGGCCGAGGGTGTGGGCTTCGTGAAGGTCGTCGCCGACGCGACGTACAACGAACTGCTCGGCGTGCACATGATCGGCCCGGAGGTCACCGAACTGCTGCCGGCCGTCACCCTGGCACAGAAGTGGGACCTCACGGCCGACGAGGTGGCTCGCAACGTCTTCGCCCACCCGACGCTGTCCGAGGCGCTCAAGGAGGCCATCGAAGGCATTGCCGGTCACATGATCAACCTGTGACGATCTCCCGCAGATTGTGGCGCTATAGCGCGATAAACCGTCAACACTCATGACGTACCGGTCGGGTGTTGACGGTTTGTCACGCTATAGCGTGTGGATCGACCGGTGCGCCGCGCGGGCGACGACGAGGTCCTGCCAGGACATGCCCGTGCCGGTGAAGACGATCGGCCGGTCGTCGGCGTAGGCCGCGCGACCGCATACGACATCGCTCATCGGCACGAGCTGCTCGGCCCGCAGCACACCGTCGTCGATCGCGAGCACCACGTCGCCGCACTCGGACAGCGCCGCACCCACGTCTTCGACGATGACCTGCGCCCGGCCCATCAGCGGCGCGTCGATCTCCCGCGTGTGCGCCTCGTGGGCCCCGACGGCCATCACCACGACGTCGGAGCGGACACCCCGCGAATCGAACACCGGGGTGGTCGAACTCGTTGCACAGACGATGACATCGGCCCGCGACGTCGCCGTGTCCGCCTCCGCGGCCGCGACCACCGTGTCGTCGCCGATCGCCGACCGGTCGACGCGCGAAGGATGCCGCACGACATAGGTCACCTCGCCCACGTCCAGACCCACGTCGCGCAACGTCGCGACGTGGCCGACGCCCTGCGGACCGGCGCCGAAGACGACCACGTGCAGGGCGCCCTGCCGTCGCCGCAACGCCGGGAGGAGCGCCGCGACCGATGTCGCCGGTGTGCGCAGCGTGGTGAGCGCAGCGCCGTCGATGGTGGCGGCCGGCGCCAGTGTGACCGGGTCGAACAGCACGTAGACGCCCTGGATGAGCGGGAGCCCGTTCGCCGGATTGTCGGGTGCGATGCTCACGAGCTTGACGCCCACGGCGCCCGGGGCCGCCGAAGGCATGGTCAGCAACTGCCCGGACTCGACGTCGAGCACCCCGCGCGCGGGATCCGCGGCCGGATCGAGCCCGCCGGTCAGCGCGTCCCGCAGCGCAGCGACCGCCCCCGCCGGAGGCAGCGCCCGCCGCAACGCCTCGGCGTCCAAATGGCTGCTGCGCCATGCTTCCTCCGCCGTCATCGATGCTCCCTTCTGCCGGTCGAAGACCACCCTATTCGTCGCACAGGACGTCGCGGCTCAGGCGCCGCGGATCGAAAACGCGATCGCATCGATGCGAGCGCGGGCCTCACCGTCGGTGGCGATGCGCTCTCCGACGCGCGTCGCGACGGACTGCACCTGCTCGGAGGTGAGACCGTCGCGCAGGCACAGTACGACCTTGAGCACTCCGGCGACATCGCCCGCCTCGCAACGAGTTTCAACGATGTCCGGCTCCTCCGCCGCGGCGCGCGAGACGGACTTCCGCACGAAGTCGTCCTCGTGGGCCGGCAACCAGGTGTGTTGCTGGGCCAGCGCCCAGACCATGCTGGATCGCAGAACGACGGACTGCGGCGACGACAGATCGAGCACCATCACGTCGCACTGCTCCGAGATGGCGGCCTGCGCGGCCAGCGCCGAGCGCACCGGCGACGGGCGCGCGCTCGGATCCCACCGCTGGAGCGCCTCGACGCCGGTGAATACGGGCAGGGCCCGTTTGCCGTCCGGCGCAGTCAGGGTCACGACGGCCATCTCGGTCGACTTCTCGACCGGGTGATCGCCGCTGTCGTCGACCTCACCGGGCGCGGCAACGATCGGCACGATGAGGCGCGCCGCGGACAGCGCCGCCATCCACTCCGTCTCGGCCGAGACGTCCTCCAGCGCCGCGAGCAACTGCGGGTCGGCACTGCCGTCGTCGTTGCCGAAGTCGGGGCCGTGCAGAGACCGGCCGGCCCACGCCTGACCGGCCGAGTCGGCCGTGTTCGATGGCTCCATCACGCGTCCCCGGGTGCGTCCGTGCCTGCGGCCGCCAACGCCTCCGGGAGCGTGAATGCTCCCTTGTAGAGCGCGGATCCGATGATCGCGCCCTCGACACCGTCCGGAACGGCCGCTCGCAGCGCCCGCACGTCGTCGAGCGTCGAGATCCCTCCGGACGCGACGACCGGCCGGTCGGTGCGCTCGCACACCTGGCGCAGAAGTTCGATGTTGGGCCCCTGCAGCATGCCGTCCTTGGCGACGTCGGTGACGACATAGCGTGCGCACCCCTCGGCGTCCAGCCGGGCCAGCGTCTCCCACAGATCGCCCCCTTCACGGGTCCAGCCGCGCGCGGCCAGACGGGTGCCGCGCACATCGAGGCCGACCGCGATGCGATCGCCGTGCTCGGCAATCGCACGCGCCGTCCACTCCGGGTCCTCCAGAGCCGCGGTGCCGACGTTGACCCGCCTGCAGCCGGTGGCGAGCGCCGCGGTCAGCGACTCGTCGTCGCGGATGCCCCCGGAGAGTTCCACGTCGATGTCGAGGCGACCGACGATCTCGGCGAGCAACTCCCGGTTGGTGCCACGGCCGAAGGCCGCATCGAGGTCGACCAGATGCAGCCACTGCGCCCCCTGCTGCTGCCACGCCTCGGCCGCGTGCCGCGGGTCGCCGAATCGTCCGCCGGTGCCGGCCACGCCCTGCACGAGCTGGACGGCCTGGCCCCCGGCGACGTCGACGGCCGGCAACAGCTCCAGGGGCGGCGGGCCCTCCGTCTTCGCACTCACCACGTCGTTCTTCCTCTCGTTCGGGTTCACAGCGACCTGCGCCAGTTCTCCAGCAGCGCGGCACCCGCGTCCCCGGACTTCTCCGGGTGGAACTGGGTGCCCCACAAGGCTCCGTCCTCGACCGCGGCGACGAACGGCGTGCCGTGGCATGCCGTGGCCACCAGCGGCTCGATGCCGCCGTGAAGGCGCGAGCGGGTGACCCGGGCGGCGGCATACGAGTGCACGAAGTAGAACCACTGGTCCGCCACGCCGGCGAACAGGGCCGAATCCGCGGGGGCCCGCACCTGCGACCACCCCATGTGGGGCACCACCGGAGCCTCGAGACGAGTCACCTCCCCCTCCCACAGCCCCATGCCCTGTTGTGGTTCGCCGGTGCTCGGTTCGGTGGATCCGTCGAACAGCACCTGGTGGCCGACGCATACGCCCAGCACCGGGCGCTGCCGCCGCAGTCGCTCCCGTATGAGCGCGTCGCCGCCGACCTGCCGCAGCGCGGCCATGCACGCATGGAAATTGCCGACGCCCGGCACATAGAGGCCGTCCGCTTCGAGCGCGGCGGATCGCTCACGGGTCAACTCGACTCGGGCGCCGACTCGCTCCAGCATGCGCACGACGGAGCGCACGTTGCCGCTGCCGTAGTCGAGGACGACGACACTCGTGTCAGCCACGGCCGCCCGGCGCCTCGTCGGAGTTCTTGGTGACCCGCTCGAATCGGGTGACGGCGCGACGGTTCGGCTCGATCAGCATCGCGTCGTCGCTCTCGGCGATCTCGTCACCGCGAAGCAGTTCGCCGCCGGGCAGCGCCAGCGCGTCGAGCACGTCGCTCAGCACGTCGAGTGCGGTGCTCTGCTTGTCGTGCAGCACGCGTGAGATGACGCGCGCCTGCTCGTCGACCACTCCCGCAGTGCGCACGAGGTCGGCCGGACTGCCCTGCGGCAGGTTGACCCGCACGAGGCCGGTGCCCGGCTCCCACACCAGCCAGCGCGGCAGCGCCCTCCACCTCCTCGGGTGGACCGTCATCACGGCGCGTCCGTCGATCTGGAAGAAGCCCAAGGCGGCCCGCATCGTCATCGGCACCGGCGCGGATGCGAGCACGGTCAGCGGGTTGTCGTATGGCGGGTCGCTGCGCGCCGCCCCCGCCGGGACGACGCCCGCCCACCCGGACAGTTGCACGACGAAGCTCGGCACGATGCCGCGCTGCACCCACAGGTCGACCCGCTTGGCGTCGTCGTTGAGCAACAGCAGCCCGGGAAGCGTCGAGGCGGCCATCGTCAGAGAGCACCCTTCGCGCTCGGGATGCCCACGACTCTGGGGTCCGGGGCGATCGCGGCGCGCAGCGCGCGGGCCACGGCCTTGAACTGCGACTCCACGATGTGGTGCGGGTCGCGGCCCGAGATCAGACGCACATGCAGGGCGATCCCGGCGTGATGGGCGAAGCTCTGCAGCACGTGCTGCGTCAGCGACCCGGTGTATTGGCCGCCGATCACGACGTAGACCTGGCCCTCCGGCTCACCCTCGTGCACGAAGTACGGCCGCCCGGCGACGTCGACGACGGCCTGGGTCAGCGCCTCGTCGAGCGGCACCATCGCGTCGCCGAAACGGGAAATGCCCGACTTGTCACCGAGTGCCTGCCGCACAGCCTCCCCCAGCACGATCGCGGTGTCCTCGACCGTGTGGTGGGCGTCCACGTCGATGTCGCCCTTCGCCGTGACGTGAAGGTCGATGAGGCTGTGCTTGGCGAAGCTTTCGAGCATGTGGTCGTAGAACCGCACGCCGGTCTGGACCTGTGACTCACCGCTGCCGTCGAGGTCGAGCCACAGGTCGACGCTGCTCTCCCTGGTGGTGCGGGAGATCTCGGCCGTGCGGTGCTCCTGCGCCAAAGCGCTCATGGTCAGTCCTTCCGTGATGGTGCGTCGAGCACCTCTCGTAGGGTACGCAGCACCGTTTCGGTCTCGCTCGCCGTGCCTGCCGTGATGCGCAGGTGGTGCGGGATCCCGACATCGCGCACGAGCACGCCCCTGTCCAGCAGAGCCTGCCAGGACGCCTGCTCGTCGACGAAACCCCCCACCAGCACGAAGTTGGCGTCGCTGGGCACCGGCTTCAGACCCAGGTCGCGCAGGCCGTCCACCAGCGCGTCCCGGGAAGCCTTGATCCGGCCGACCATGCCGAGCATCGCGTCGGCGTGCTCGAGCGCGGCGAGCGTGACGGCCTGTGTCACCGAGGAAAGGTGGTAGGGCAGCCGCACCAGCCGCAGCAGGCCGGTGAGTTCCGAGTCGGCGGCGACGTATCCGAGCCGAACCCCCGCGAACGCGAACGCCTTCGACATCGTGCGGGTGACGACCAGACGTTCCCGGCCCGGCAGCAGACTGGTGGCGCTGGGGGTGCCGGGCCGGGCGAACTCCGCATACGCCTCGTCGACCACGACGATGGCGCGCGGGGCGGCCTCATAGACGGCCTCGACGACCTCCAGGCCGAGTGCGGTGCCCGTCGGATTGTTGGGCGAGCACAGGAACACCACATGGGGGTCGGTGTCTCGTGCCTGCGTCCGTGCAAGATCGACGGCGATGTCGAACACCTCGGGATCGGCCGAGCGCAGGCCGTCGACCCAGGTCATGCCCAGGCCGCGGGAGATGATCGGGTGCATCGAATAGGACGGCGTGAAGCCCAGTGCGGTGCGACCCGGGCCGCCGAACGCCTGGACCAGATGCTGCAGGACCTCATTGGAGCCGTTGGCCGCCCAGACCTGCGCCGCGGTCAGCCGCTCCCCCGTCACGCGTGAGAGGTATGCGGCGAGCGCCTCGCGGACGGCGGTGAACTCGCGGTCGGGATAGCGGTTGAGACCCGCCGCGACCTCGCCCACGCGCTCGACGATGGCCTGCACGACGGCGTCCGGCACGGCATACGACGACTCGTTGGTGTTGAGTGCGACGGGCACGTCGAGCTGAGGGGCGCCGTAGGGTTCGCGTCCCTTCAGATCGTCGCGGAGCAGATCCTGGAGGGAGCTCATGACGAGAAGCGGGCGGTGACGGCTTCGCCGTGGGCCGGGAGGTCCTCGGCGTCGGCCAGGGTCACGACCGTGTCGGCGACCTCGTGCAGCGCGTCGCGCGAATACTCGACGACGTGGATGCCGCGCAGGAACGACTGCACCGACAGCCCGCTGCTGTGCGCCGACG
>CAYPQR010000190.1:0-6164 GCA_964412865.1 uncultured Intrasporangiaceae bacterium | reverse complement strand
AGGCCGAGCAGCCGTTGCACGCTCGCCCACTGCTGCGCGGCGCCCTCGACCCCGCCGAAGTCCGGTCGCCCGACGTCGCCGACGAACAGTGTGTCTCCCGACAACACCATGGACTGCTCGGGGCTGCGCGGCGGATTGACGACCAGCAGGGAGAGCGATTCCGGCCGGTGCCCGGGAGTGTGCACGACGCGAAGCTCCAACTGGCCGACGGGGATCACGTCTCCGTCGTCGACGGCGGTGAACTCGAAGGCGACATCCGCCGACGAGTGCAGGTACACCGCCGCGCCGGTGGCGCGCGCCAGGGCACGATTGCCCGACACGTGGTCGGCGTGCAGATGGGTGTCGATCACGCTGGTGATCCGGTAGCCGCGATCCGCCGCCACGTCGAGATACAGGTCGATGTCGACCTGCGGGTCCACCACGGCGGCCTCCCGCGACGACCGCGACGCGATGAAATAGGAGGCGCACCCGTGGTCGTCGTGCAGATATTGCTTGAAATACATGATGCTCTCGCTTCAGGATGCGATGCCACGCGCGACGGGAACCGCGACCAGCGACCCGTATTCGGTCCAGGAGCCGTCATAGTTCTTGACGTGCCGGCGCCCCAGCAGTTCACTCAGCACGAACCAGGTGTGGCTGGAGCGCTCACCGATCCGGCAGTAGGCGATGGTCTCCTTCGATTCATCGACGGCGGCGTAGAGCTCACGCAATTCGTCGTCGGATCGGAAGGTGCCGTCGTTGTTCGCGGCCTTGCTCCAGGGCACATTCAGCGCACCGGGCACATGCCCGGCGACATACGGCTGCTCCTGCGGGAGGTTCGGGGGTGCGAACAGGGTGCCCGAGAACTCTTCGGGCGAGCGGACATCGACCAGGTTGTGCACGCCGATCGCGGCGATGACGTCGTCGCGGAACGCCCGGATGGATCGATTCTGCTCGCTGGCCCGATACGCGGTCGTGGAACGCGTCGCGGGCTGATCGGTGAGCACCCGCCCGTCCAGCTCCCACTTCTTGCGTCCTCCGTCGAGCAGCTTCACGTCCTGATGACCGTAGAGCTTGAAATACCAATACGCGTAGGCCGCAAACCAGTTGTTGTTGCCGCCGTACAGCACGACAGTGTCCTGGTTGTCGATCCCCTTGCGCGACAGGAGCTCCTCGAACTGCGTCTTGGAGACGAAGTCGCGGCGGACCGGATCCTGCAGGTCGAGTTTCCAGTCCATCTTCACGGCGCCGGGGATGTGTCCGGCGTCGTAGGCGGTGACGTCTTCGTCGACTTCGACGAAGACGACGTGTGGTGTGGTGAGGTGGTGTTCGGCCCAGTCGACTGATACGAGGACGTCGGTACGGCTCATGATGCTCTCCTTGGAATAGGGTCTTTTCGCGAATTCAGGCTTGGTATCGAGGGATACGAGGGACGAGCAGGTGGGCTCGTCGATCGGGGCCCCAATGCAGGGTGCAGCGGCCGGAGGTGGTGCAGCCGTAGCGGGCCGGGAAGTTCCCGGTAAGAGGGTTGGTCGGCCAGATCCACCGTGCGGCGATCACGAGCCGGAGGGATTCGCCGGGCCGAAACAAGGTCGCCGACGGCCCGAGGGCGATGTCGATCGGGACGACCTCCCCCTCCCGTAGCGGCTGCCTGGCCCGGAAGGTGTGCACGGGTTGGCCCTCGGTCGAGGAGGATTCGTCGATCTCGCGAAGCGATGCCTTCTGCCATCCGGTGGTCACCCTGTCGCGGCCGAAGCCGTAGGACCCCTCGAATCCGACGTAGCGGCCGCCGCGCCACTTCTCCACTCCGGCCACGAGATCCACGTCGTCGGCGCCGTCGACGGAGACCCAGAGCCGCACCGACATCGGCCCGGTCAGTTCCATCTCCGTCGGCGTCGAGAAGGTGAACGCAGCCGCCTGGTTCCTGACCCGGAAGCCGGCCTGGCCGGCTCGGCTGTTCGGCTCGGCCATGAGCCGCCCGCCGTCCGCCAGGAAGAGCGGCGTCCACTCGGTCCTCGCCAGTGGCCACTCATCCTCCTGGCGCACCTCGACGACCTGATCGCGAGACTCTCGAACTTCCAGACGAACTCGTGGCGGCTTCGGCGTGTCGATGCCTCGGACGAAGCGGTCGAAGAATGCCAGCTGCGCCCGTCGTGCCGAGTCACCGTAGAACACCGCCCACTTGCCGCCACGATGCGTGTAGGCGAACTTGTCGTGCGATCCGGCCTGTTCGAAGGCGCGAAACGAGCCGCGGGAATGCAGCGCGTTGTCGGAGAAGCTCGCGCAGACCAGCATCGGGACCGTGATCCGGCTCAGGTCCGGGGTGTGCGCCCGCCACCATTCATCACGCAGCGGACGGTTCCGCTGCTCCCTCGCAATGTCCGTGTCGAGCCGGCTGGTACGCCGGGTTCCGGCGGCCCAGATGGTGGTGAACCCGCGCTCACACAACCCACCCGGTCGCATGAGGTCGCGGTAGGGATCCGTCATACCCTCCCACGGACAGATGGCCTTCAGCGAGGGCGGCGCGAGTGCGGCGGCCTTGTACTGCGACATCGCCAGATAGGACACCCCCAGCATGCCGACGCTCCCGGTCGACCAGGGACGGGAGCCGGCCCACTCGATGAGCTCTGCGATGTCCTCGGCCTCGGCGTCCGACATCAGTGACCCGACTCCCCCGGACGTGCCGGACCCGCGCAGATCGGCGTTGATCACCGCATAGCCCTGCGCCGTCCACCAGGCCGGATCGGGCGCCTCCCAGCTGGTCAGCGTCGAGAACGACACCGGGGCGGGCTGCCGCATCATCCGATACTGCACCGAGTACCTCGACCGGCGGCCCCGGCGGCTCGGCAGCTTGTCCTTGCCGTAGGGATGGGCCGACAGGACGACCGGGAACGGCCCCTCCCCCGGCGGCCGGTAGACATTCGCCCGCAGGACGACCCCGTCACGCATCGGCACTGCCACGTCGGCCTCCGAGACCACGCTGCCCGGCGCCGGCTCGTAGACCGTCACCGGCGGACGAACCATGCCCCGTGCGCGAGTGAGCGCATATCGCACGGCGCCGGGGCGATGCCATGGCCGGCCCACACGCTCGCCCGCCACTGTGCCGGCCATGGGCCACCTCCACAATTAGAGCGCCACTCAAATGCGCTTGAGTGCCACTCTAATCGCTGCGATAGGATCTGTCCATGGTCAAATCCCACGCCCGAAACACGACCCGCAGCCGCGAGGCCGGAGCGGCCTCACGGGCAGAGACACGACGCCGGCTCCTGCGAGCGGCGGGCGAGGAGTTCGCCGAGCGCGGATACCACGCCGCTACCGTCAACCGCATCGCGCGGCGCGCCGGCGTCACGGTGCAGACGCTGTATCTGGCGTGGGGCAGCAAACGCGCGCTGCTGCGCGCGCACATGGAGGCGTCTCTGGCGGGCGACGTCGACACGTCGTATCCGGACGAACTACCCCAGATGATCTCCCACGCCCTGGAGCCGGCCGGCGACGACGCCGAGGCCACGCTCCGGCACCTCGCCCGCCTCTATCGAGATCTCGCGGAGCGCGCCGCGCTCGGGTGGCGACTCTACCGCGATGCTGCCGCGTCGGACACCGAGATCGCCGCAGACTGGCACGCGCTGCAACACCTCCGGCGACACACGTTCGCCCAGATCACGGAGCGAATCCCCGCAAACTCCCTCAGGGCGGGCCTGACTCACGCCGAGGCCGCTGACACCGCCTGGGCGATCGCCAGCCCGGAGACCTACGAGTTGCTCGTCGGCACAGCGGAATACACACTCGATCGATATGAGCAATGGGTGGCCAGCACACTCATCGCCGCACTGCTCGCGCCTGGATCGGTGGACTGAACCCATGGCAGCTTCACACGAACGGCATGGGTCAGCCATGTAGTGCTCACAACGGTGGCCGCAAACATCTGGCCATGCACTCCCTTCGAAAGCCCCCGTGGCCGTCGCGTCGGCCCACTGTGGACATCGCCGTTCCGGTCTACAACGAGCAGGACGCGCTGGCACGCTGCGTGACCCGGCTGCGACACGAAGCCGCCGGGCTCCCTTGGGACATCACCATCGTCATCATCGACAACGCCAGCACCGACCACACGCCCCGGATCGGGGCCACGCTCGCCGACCTGCACGTCGACATCCGCTATCGCCGTCTCGAATCCAAAGGGCGTGGGCGCGCGTTGCGCGCCGCCTGGATGGAATCCGATGCCGACCTGTGCGTCTACATGGACGTCGACCTGTCGACCGACCTCGCCGCACTGGCTCCTGCTCTGGCGGTGCTCGAATCAGGTCACTCGGACGTATGCATCGGATCTCGCCTGATCCGCGGCGCACACGTGAGTCGCGGTCTCAAGCGCGAGGTCGTATCGCGCTGCTACAACACGATATTGAAGGTGACGCTCGGGGCCCGGTATTCCGACGCACAATGCGGCTTCAAGGCGATCACGAGGGACGCCGCCCGGGCGCTGCTGCCATACGTGCAGGACAACGAGTGGTTCTTCGACACAGAGCTGCTCACCCTCGCGCAGTGGGCGGGTCTGCGAATCCATGAGATTCCGGTCGATTGGATCGATGACCCAGTCAGTTCCGTCGACATCGTCTCGACCGCCAAAGGCGACCTTCGGGGCATCCTGCGGATGACCCGCACCCGCATGGAGGGCGGCTACCCGCTCGCGCAGATGGCGGTCGAGGCGACCTCCCGCACCCTCCCGGACGGCCCGCGGCTCGGGTTGTCGGGTCAATTGCTGAGCTTCTGCCTGATCGGTGTGCTGAGCACCGTCGGCTTCGCCCTGCTCTATCTGCTGGGCAGCCTGTTCCTCGCACCGCAGGTGGCCAACTTCGGTGCGCTCCTGGCCACCGCGCTGGCCAACACCGCGGCCAACCGACGCGTCACGTTCGGCATCCGCGGCCCGGAGGGAGCGTCCCGCCACCAGGGCAAGGGCCTGATCGTCTTCGCGATCGGCTGGGGCCTGACCGCCGGCGGTCTGGCCACGCTGCACACGGCTGACCCCGAGGCCGGGCGCCTCGTCGAACTCGGGGTCCTGCTGGTCGCGAACGGCTGCGCAACACTCTTGCGATTCCTCCTGTTCCGGCACTGGGTCTTTCGCGGGCACAACCACATCGGCCACGTGAGTTCCTCCGGTCCTCGCCTCACCGTGACCACGAATACCGACGAGGAGGAGAGTGCATCATGAGAAGCGAGACACCACCCAGGTGGTCGCGCCCTGCGCTGGTCATGCTGCTGCTGGCCACCGCCATCTTGTATCTCTGGGGCCTTTCGGCCTCCGGGTGGGCCAATTCGTTCTATTCCGCTGCCGTTCAAGCGGGCAGCCAGTCGTGGGAGGCGTTCTTCTTCGGATCGTCCGACGCAGGGAACTCGATCACGGTCGACAAGCCCCCGGCGAGCCTGTGGGTCATGGCCCTCTCGGTGCGCATCTTCGGCCTGTCGTCATGGTCGATTCTCGTGCCTCAGGCGCTGATGGGTGTGGCCTCGGTCAGCATCCTCCACGGCACAGTCCGGCGAACGGCTACCTCGCGACTCGGGCCCCGGTCGGCCGCATTCGCAGGGCTGCTCGCCGGGGCGGTCCTGGCGATCACGCCGGTTGCCACCTTGATGTTCCGGTTCAACAACCCCGACGCGCTGCTGGTGCTCCTGATGACGGCCGCGGCGGCCCTCACGTTGCGCTCGATCCGCACCGGCAAGGCACGGTGGCTCGTCTGGGCGGGCGTCGCCATCGGGTTCGGATTCCTCACCAAACAGCTTCAGGCATTTCTCGTCGTGCCCGGTCTGGTCGTCGCGTATGCCGTGTGCGCACCACATCGATGGTGGCCGCGGGTGCGTCACCTGGCCCTCGCGGGGTTGACGCTCGTCGTCTCCGCCGGCTGGTGGGTGGCCGCAGTAGCACTCACTCCTGCGTCCAAGCGCCCGTATGTGGGTGGGTCACAGCACAATTCGATCATCGAGCTGACTCTGGGATACAACGGGCTGGGCCGCCTGACCGGTGATGAGACCGGCAGCGTCGGAGGTGGACGGGCCGCACCCCAAGGCGGTGGCGGTATGTGGGGGACGCCCGGTCTGACCCGTCTCTTCGGAGACGAGATGGGCGGTCAGATCGCGTGGCTGCTGCCGGCCGCGTTGCTGCTGCTGTTGGTCGGGCTGCTCCTGACCCGCAAGGC
>CAYPQR010000189.1:0-6246 GCA_964412865.1 uncultured Intrasporangiaceae bacterium | reverse complement strand
CTCGATACGCGCTTGCTCCTTCGTCGCGTCGCGCTACTCGACCAGCCCGAGGGACCTTCCGGTCAGTCGTCGCGAGGCATAGCCGGCGTCCGCGTCAGCCGACCCGGCCCAGGAACTCCAGCGTGCGCGCGACCACCAGTTCGGCGGCGTCCGCGTCGTACGACGGCAGTGAGGCGTCGAAGAAGAGATGCTGGTCTCCGGGATAGGTGAAAAGTTCGGCAAGCTCCGGCCCGACGGTGGCGACGATCTCGCGGGCGGCGTCGATGTCACCCTCCTTGGCGAAGAACTCATCCGCGTCCATGCCGTGGATCTGCACGGGCACGCCCTCCGGCCAGGGCCCGAACGCCCACTCGCCGCTGATCGGGATGCACGCCTCATAGAGCAGAGCGCCGCGCGCACCGGCGCTCTGCTGCGCGAGGCGTTGCGCGTGCATGACGCCGGACGAGATGCCGGCATAGACCACGTCGGCCGGCAGCGGCTCGACCGCGCTCTCCACCCTGCGGCCCAGCTCCTCCGTACCGATGCTCTGCTGGTGCGCTGCACCTTCGGCGATCGTGTCGAGGCGCACCCCCTCATACAGGTCGGGCGTATGCACCGTGTGCCCGCCGTCGCGCAGCCGCTCGGCGAACGCGCGCACCCCGTCGGTCAATCCCAGAATGTGGTGGAACAGGACTATCTGCGTCATGGGCCCTCCGTTGTCGACGTGCCGGCAGATCGATGCCGGTGAGTGTCGGAGATTAGATCAGATTCCGGACGTTCCGAGCCCGGTTGGTCGTCACACAGTTGCACAATCCTCTGTGCACACTTATCTTTGCACTGTGCCCACTCGCCGCGAACTCTCCGATCTGGCCGCCGTGCGGACCCTCGCCAACCCCCGCCGGCAGAAGATCATGCGCCACCTGAGCGCCCACGGACCGGCGACCTCCGCGCAGCTGGCCCGCGCACTCTCCCTCAACACCGGCGCCACGAGCTACCACCTGCGCGAACTCGCGCGCTACGGATTCATCGAGGAGGTGCCGGATCGCGCGCATGGACGCGAGCGCTGGTGGCAGCCGGTCGCACGCGACATCCGCTTTCCGCCCCGCAGCCGGCAGAGCGACGACATGCGCACAGCCCTGGACGAGGTGACGCGGTTGTCGTTCGCCGAAGACGTGAACGCGCTGACGCAGTGGCTGGAGCAGGGCAGCGGCGAATGGGCCGACACCGTGCCGTATTCGCGGGGCACGATCCGGGTGACCGTCGACGAGATGAGTGCGTTCTTCGAGGAATACATCGCCCTGGTCAACAAGTATGCGCGCCGCGACGAGCAGGCTCCCGCCGGCGCGCGGGCCGTCGCCGCACGCCTCCTGCTCTACCCCATGGCACCGGACGACACGCCATGACCGCCCCGCAGAGACCTCCAGTCGCTAGCGCGCTGCGCCTCGACGGGGTGACGAAGACCTATGGCAAGGGCGCCCGAGCGGTCCGCGCCCTGGACGGGGTGTCACTCGCGGTCCCCCGCGGCGCGTTCACCGCGGTGATGGGGCCGTCGGGATCGGGCAAGAGCACCCTGTTGCAGTGCGCGGCCGGCCTCGACCGGCCGACCGGCGGCACGGTCCACCTGGGCGACCGACGCCTCGACGGGCTCGGCGAGACCGCGCTGGCGAAGCTGCGGCGCACGCGGATCGGCTTCGTCTTCCAGTCCTACAACCTCGTTCCGGCGCTGAGCGTCGCGAAGAACGTCACGCTGCCGCTGCGGCTGGCCGGTGTGCGTGCGCGCAAGAGCGAGGTGCGCTCGATGCTCGAACTGGTCGGGCTCGCCGACCGTGCCCACGACCGGCCGGCCCGGCTGTCCGGCGGCCAGCAGCAGCGCGTCGCGATCGCCCGGGCGCTGATGACGCGGCCCGACGTGATCTTCGCCGACGAGCCGACCGGTGCGCTCGACCTGCGCACCGGCGCCGAGATCCTGTCGCTGCTGCGCGGGCTGGTCGACCAGACGGTCGTGATGGTCACCCACGACGCGGTCGCGGCCGGATACGCCGACACCGTCGTGTTCCTCGCCGACGGGCGCATCGTCGACACGATGGCGGCCCCCACCGCGGACGCGGTGTCCGACCGCATGACTCGCCTCGGTGCGTGGGCCTGATGCTGTCGATCGCACTGTCAACTCTGCGCACTCGCGCCGGATCATTCGTCGGTGGCTTCGTGGCGCTGTTCTGCGCGGCCGCGCTCGTCGCCGGCTGCGGTGTCCTGCTCGCCACCGGGCTGCGCGGGCAGGTCTCGCCGGAGCGGTATGCCGCGGCGCCGCTGCTGGTGAGTGCCGACCAGCAGTTGCACTTCACGAAGCACAAGCACGGCAAGACGAAGATCAAGAGCAAACCCGCCACCGAGACGGTGCACCTGCCGATGTCGCGGACGGCCCGGGTGCGCGCCGTCCCCGGTGTGGCCACGGCCATACCGGAGGTCACGTTCCCGGCCACCGTGGTCGGCGAGCACGGTCCGCACACCTCGTGGGGTCACGGCTGGGGCTCCGCCCGGCTCACGCCGTTCACCCTCGCCCGCGGTCACGCACCCACAGCTCCGGACGAGGTGGTGCTCGACGCGGCCACGCACGCCCGGCTCGGCGAACGGGTCCGGATCCAGACGCCCGAGACGACCGGCAACTACATCGTGGCCGGCATCACCGCGCAGGCGCTGTCGGGCCGGCATACGATCTTCTTCACCGACTCCGTGGCGGCCCGGTTCGCACACCATCGGCTGACCGCAATCGGCGTATGGCCGGCAGCGGGCGCAGGACACGACACCGTGACCCGGGCCCTGGAGCACACCGGCGCCGACGTGACCGTCTCCAGCGGAATCGCGAAGGGCGCAGTCGAGTTCAGCGACGTGACCCGTGCTCGAGTCGCCCTCGTCAGCATGAGCGCGGCCATCGGCGGCACGGCGCTGCTCGTCGCGATCCTCGTGGTGGTCGGCACCTTCGTGCTGTCGACCGAGCAGCGACGCCACGAGATCGCGTTGCTGCGGGCAGTCGGGGCGACGCCGCGCCAGGTGCGCCGAATGCTGACCCGGGAGGCGCTCGTGCTGGGCCTGGTCGCCGCCGGCGCAGGCGCCGTCGCCGGGCTGCCGGTCGCCCACTGGCTGCGCGGGCGGTTCGTCGACTACGGCACCATCCCCGCGCGCCTGCACCTGGTGACGGGCCCGCTGCCCCTGGTCGCGGCGGCGGTCGCCGTCATCGTCGCGGCCATGCTCGCATCACGGATCGCGGCGCGACGCGCGACGCGTATGTCGGCCGCGGCGGTGCTCGCCGACGCCGACACACCGCGCCGCTCACGCGCCGGCACCGCACTCGGCGTGGCGCTGGTCGGCGTCGGCATCGCCGTCATGGTGCTGCTGCGCCACCTGCACGCCGAGCCCGCGGCCATGCCGCTCACGATGCTCGCCCCGGTCGTCACCGCGGCCGGGCTGATGCTGCTCGGCCCGTTCGTCGGCAGCCTGGTGGCTTTCGCGGCGACCATGCTCCGGCCGGTCGCGCGAAGGACCGGCCCGCTCGCCGCCGACAACCTGCGCGCCGGCACCCGGCGTGGCGCCGCGGTCGCCGGCCCCATCGCGCTGGGAGTGGCGATGGCGGCGACGATGCTGTTCGCCCAGCCGACCGTCACCGCCGCGGCCCAGCGCCAGGTGGATTCGGGTGTGGTCGCGGGCTACGCGCTGCGCGGCCCCGGCGCCGGGGTGCCGGCCGACGTCATCGCGGCCGCACGGCATACCCCTGGAGTGACCGCGGTGACGCCGGTGCTGCACAGCACCATCTGGGTCGGCAAGAACAGGTATGCCGCACAGGGAGTCACGCCGACGGGCTTGAGCGACACACTCGACCTCGGGGTCCGAAAGGGGTCCGTGCACGCCCTGGGCCGGCACACGGTCGCGCTCAGCACCACCATGGCATCCACGCTCCACACCACGGTCGGGCGCACCGTCGCGCTGCGGCTGGGCGACGGCACGCGAGTGCGCCTCCGGGTCGTCGCGACCTATTCGCGCGGGCTCGGTTTCGGCGCCGTCACGCTGCCGTATGACCTGCTCGCCGCTCACGTCGACGTGCCGATGCCGGCGACCGTGCTGATCGCCGCGCCCGCCTCGGCCGCGCCGGCCCTTCGCGCGCTCGTCGCCGCGCATCCGGGCTCGACCCTCACCGATCACGCCTCCCTGGCCGCCCAGGGCACCGCGGGCGGTGGCGCCGCCGCTCGCTACATCGCCCTCGGACTCATCGTCGGCTTCGCCGCCATCTCCATGATCAACACGCTGGCGATCGCGACCGTCGATCGGCGCCGCGAGTTCGCCCTGCTGCGCCGCGTCGGCGCCACGCGCCGGCAGATCCTGCGCATGCTCCGTGCGGAGACGCTCGCCGCTCTGGCCGTCGCGCTGCTCGCCGGCGGCGCCATCGGTGCGGGCACCCTCACCGGCCTCGCCCGGGGTATGACGGGCACGGCCGCACCCACCGTCTCTGCGGGAGACTGCCTGATCATCGTGGCCGCGGCCGCCGCGCTGACCTACCTCGGCTCCGCCCTGCCATCCCGCATCCTGATGCGCACGACCGGCCTTCGCGACTGAGCGGGCCCGGATGGCGGACCCGATTGGACATTTAGGTAAAGCAAGCCTTACCTTGCTGGTGTGATTGTCTGCCAGTGCGGCGTCGTGACGGACACGGCTGTGAACGAGGCCGTCGACGAGGGCGCCTGCACCCTGAAGCAGGTGTGCCAAGCCACCTGCGCGGGTCAGGATTGCGGGGGCTGCGTCTTCTTCCTGAAACGACTAATGTCGGAGCACCAGGTCACTGCTAGCCAGGCCGGCGACCGCGATGTTCCGAAGGTGGGCAATGCAGCCAGTTGACTCCCGAGTGCCCGAATTGCTCAACAACGCTCTCACGCTCGAGCTGACGGTCACCAACACCTATTTCCTGCACGCGCGCATGCTCGACAACTGGGGTCTGGCGCGCCTCGGCAAGGTCTTCTATGACCTGTCGATCGATGAGATGCGCGACGCCGACGAGCTGATCCAGCGGATCCTGCTCTTCGACGGCCACCCCAACGTGCAGCGCCTCAACCCGATCCAGACCGGCGAGTCCCCCGAGGAGATGCTCCGGCTCGGCCTGGCCGGCGAGCAGGACGCCGTGGCGCAGTTCAACGCCGGCGCCAAGGAGTGCCACGACCTCGGCGACCACGGCACCGCCAACGTCTTCGAAGAGATGGTGCGCGACGAGGAGAAGCACGTCGACTGGTTCGAGGCACAACTCGACGCGGTCGAACGCCTCGGCGCCAGCGCCTATCTCGCCCAGCAGATCGACGCCGGCGAGGGCCCCGCATAATCCTGCCCGCGTAGGCCGTGGCGCCCACCGGTCGTCGCGTGCGCACCGCCTTCGGCTCTGGCGCGGACGGCCAACCCAGGGTAGCCTTACCTAACATGAGAGGTTCGAGGGGAGATTCCGGCAGGACCGACGTCGGCCCGCAGGCCGCCAGACTCGCCCGCGAGGCGCTCGCCGAGGGCAGGGACGCCACACTGCTGCTGCGCGGCGACGTGGTGGCCGAGGGCGACGCGCCGCTCTATCTGCATGACCGGCAGGGCTGCCCGACATTCGTCTGCACTCAGGACTGCTCGCTGCTGCGCCACGCCGGGCAGGCGGCGCTGCTACGTCTCGCCGTCCCGGCCAACCCGCAGCTGACCGTGGTGCTCGGCGGGCGCATCCAAGCCGCGGCACAGCCGGGTTGCACCGAACATCTGCTGGTCGAACTCGACGTCGAACAGGTCGTCATCCATGACGCGCCGGGTCGCGGCCGCCCGATCGTGGTGCCGCTCGAGACCTACCACCGAGCCGACCCGACACCCCCGTGCCGCTTCATCGCCCAGACCGTCGAGCACACCAACGAGCGCCATCTGCACGAACTGCGACGCCTCGTCGCGCGGCGCACCGGCCGCCCGCCGAAGGAGATCGCGGCGGCCAGCCTGGTGACCGTCGACTGGCACGGCTGCACCATGATGTGGATCGACGCGGACGGCGCGCACACGCTCCGGCTCCCCTTCGGCGCGACCGCCACCGACGCCGCGACCCTGCGGCGAGAGCTGCATCGCCAGTTGCGCTGACGGGCCTACAGACTGCAATTGCGTCGACGCCGGACCGCCCGGGATGCGAGGTTGGGTCCATGGACCCGGCGCCCTACCCCGCCACACGCACCGCGGTGCTGGTCGAAGGGCCGAGCGACGCGGCGGTGGTGCGCG
>CAYPQR010000188.1:0-6259 GCA_964412865.1 uncultured Intrasporangiaceae bacterium | reverse complement strand
CGCAGTCATGAGCATGCTCGACACCTCGGGGCGACCGGCGGGGTCGTAGGTGATCCGCCGCTCGGAATCGGTGCGCGCCTTGCGGATCAAGGCGGCCGTCTCGTCGGCCGTGGATCCCAGCGTCACGCTATTTCCTCGGCTCTTCGACATCTTGCGTCCATCAAGCCCGAGCACAAGTGGAGCGTCGGACAGCAGCGCTTCCGGCTCCCGGAAGACCTCCTGCCCCGCGGCATAGCGGCGGTTGAATCGGCGCGCGATCACGCGGGCCTGCTCCAGGTGCGGCAGCTGGTCGCGGCCGACCGGCACGACCCCCGCGTGACAGAACAGGATGTCCGCCGCCTGATGCACGGGATATGTCAGCAGCAGCCCCGAGAGTGCCCGGCCGCCGGTCGCGGCGAGTTCGTCCTTGACAGTCGGGTTGCGGCGCAGCTCGCCGTCGGTCACCAGGGACAGGAACGGCAGCATGAGCTGATTCAACTCGGGAAGGGCCGAGTGGGTGAAGATGGTCGACTGTGCCGGATCGATGCCGGCAGCCAGATAGTCGAGCATGCAACCCATCACGTGTTCCTGCATCAGGCCGACCGAATCCCGGTCGGTGATGACCTGGTAGTCGGCGATCAGGATGAATGTCTCAATCCCCTTATCCTGCAGCTCGACTCGAGCCTGCAGGCTCGCGAGATGGTGACCGATGTGCAGCGGCCCCGTCGGCCGGTCACCGGTCAGCATCCGCAACGTGCGCCGCTCGGGGTTCGTGGGATCGTCGATCAGCTCCCGCAGGAGCTCGCTGCGGGCGAGAGCCGTGTCATAGGACCCGCCGGCATCGGTGGGTGCGGTGTTGGTCATGGTGGTCATGTCGGTCTTCCTTTGCGTTCGGGCCCCCGACACGGCGCCCGGCACGCACGCCGGAACATGAGAGAACGCCGCCCGAGGGCGGCGTGATGAGTCGTTTCAGCGGCCGCCGGTCAGGGCAGCCGCCACCAGCGGAGAAGGTGCGCGGTCGAACTCATGCTCCCGATGCTACCTGCTGCGCCGCCGAACCTCGAACGAGCGCCGGAACGGCCACTGCCACAGCGACTGCCAGCACATACAGACCGCCGATGTAGACAACCGTGCCGGGCCATCCGGCGGCGCTGAACGCGACACCGACGACCGCGCCGAGCACCGAGCTGCCCAGGTAGTAGGAGAACAGGTAGAGCGAGCTGGCCTCCGCGCGATGCTGCGACGCAAGACTGCCGACCCAGCCGCTGGCCACCGCGTGGGCCGCGAAGAACCCGGCGGTGAACAGCAGCATCCCGGCCAGGACCATCACGATGGAGACGGAGATGGTCATGAGCAGTCCGGCGAGTGCGATCGCCTCGGCGCCGAGCAGCACTCTCCTGCGTCCGACCCGGTCGGCCAGGCGCCCGGCGACGGCCGACGATGCCGTGCCGGACAGGTACATCAGGAAGACGAGGCCGACCAGGGTCTGCGACAGGCCGAACGGCGCACGCAGCAGCCTGAATTCGATGATGTTGTAGAACGAGACGAACCCACCCATCAGCAAGAACGCACTGGTGAACATGGCCAGCAGGCCACCATGCCGCAGGTGCACGAGCAGGTGACGTGACGTCGTGCGCACACCGATCCGCTGCGGGCGGAAATGCACCGACGGTGGCGCGCTCCGCAGAAACATCACGGTGAACAACAGCGAGGTGACCGCGGCGACCTCCAATGACCAGCGCCACGATGTCAGGTCGAGCGCGAACGAGGCGAGCAGGCGCCCGGCGAGACCACCGATCGTCGTGCCCGCGATGTAGCGCCCCATCGCAGCGCCCAAGTCGGCACCGTGCACCTCTTCCGCCAGATATGCCATAGCGGTCGCCGGCACCCCGGCCAGAGCGACGCCCTGCGCGGCCCGCAGCCCGATCAGGGCGTCCATCGACGGTGCCAGCGGGATGACCAGACCCAGCACGGCCGCCAGCAGACCGGAAGCCGCCATCACCCGCACCCGGCCGAACCGTTCGGACAACGCGCTCGTCGGGATGATCGCGAGGGCGAGCATCCCGGTCGTGGCGGAGACCGCCAGCGCCGACGTCGCCGGCGACACCGAGAATTCGCGGGACAGCGCCGGCAGCGCGGCCTGGACCGCATACATCGCGACGAAGGTCGTCATGCCGGCGGCGAACAGCGCCGTGGTGATGCGGCGGTATCCGCGCTCGCCGCGCCGATACCCCGCCGGGCCCTGCGTGAGCCCCGAAGGGGTCGAACCGATCGTCACGTCCCCATGATGGACGCCTGCCGCTACGACACAAAATGTATGAATGTTGCGGATCTTATGCAGGTCGGTCATATTTGATTCGTGCGGGAAAGCATCCAGTGGTTCGTCGTGCTGGCCGAGGAGGAGAACGTCTCCGCCGCGGCCGACCGGCTGAAGATCGCCCAGCCCACACTGTCCCGCCAACTGGCCCGCCTGGAGCGACGGCTCGGCACACGATTGTTCGACCGGCACGGACGGCGCCTTGCGATCAACGACGCGGGTCGCCGGTTCGCCGCGCATGCGGGGCGGGCCGACGCCGAACTGGCCAGAGCCGAACAGGAGATCCGCGACCTGATCTCCGGCGGGCCGCGCATTGTGCGCCTGGGGTTCCTTCACTCATTCGGCACCTGGCTGGTGCCGGCCCTGATCGAGCACGCGCACGCGGACGACCCCGCATTGCGGTTCGAACTCGTGCAGGGGTCCTCGGAGCGGATCGCCCGCCACGTCATTGCCGGAGACGCCGAATTGGGCATCGTGTCACCCAAACCGACCGATGCGCGGCTCGCCTGGCATCGACTGCTGCGGCAAGGCGTCGTGCTCGCCCTGCCGGCCCATCACCCCCTGGCCGGGCGGCGAAGCGTGCGCCCGGAAGACCTGGCCGACGAGTCGTTCGTGACGATGCAGCCCGGGTTCGGGATGCGGACCATCCTCGACGAGATCACCGCCGCGGCAGGCATCACACCCCACATCACCGCCCAGTGCCAGGAGTTGCGCACGGTCGCGGCGCTCGTCGCGTCGAACATCGGGGTCGCACTGCTGCCCGACGACGAGGACGCCGCACACCAGCCGCGGATGACCACCCGCCCGCTGGCGGGCATCGACGGTGGACGCGACATCGGCCTGGTCTGGGCGCGAGACCGCGCGCTCACCGCACCCGCTGCCCAGGTGCGAGACCTCGCCCTCACACGACCTGATGGTGCTGGAGCAGCCGGAAGGCGGCGACGCCCGGGATGACCGGCAGCCAGAAGGTCAGCAGACGGCAGGCGAGCACCGCCGCCACCGCATCGGCACCGGGTATGCCGATCGCCGTCAGGCCGGCCACCATGGCCGCCTCCACGGCACCCAGCCCTCCCGGGGTCGGTGCCATCTGACCGAGCGTCGACGCCACGATGAAGACCGCCATGACCGGAAGCACCGGAACACCGGGATGAAAGGCCTCCAGCGTCGTCACCAGCCCCAGGGCCGAGCATGCGAGCGAGATCAGCGCACCACCGAACATCTGCGCAAACCGCCGAGGGTCACGAACGATCGGACCCAGATCGTGCAGGATGTCGTGCAGCAGCCGGTTCGCCGGCCGCAGGATTTTCGCACGTCCGATCGGGGAGGTGACGACGCCGATCAGCACCACCACGACGCCGCCGACCACCAGCCAGACATCCGTGCCGGTCGGAATGTGAATGCTGCCGACCGGCACCGCCCTGCCGATCGCGAACAGCCCCACGATCGTGCCGAGTGCGCTGATCATCCCGTGCCCGATCCGGCTGAGCAGCACCACACTCACGGCCTTGGCCCGACGCCAGCCGAGCTTCTCCAGGAAGACGATGTTGATGCCGAAGAAACCCACCCCGCCGACCGTCGTGCGGCCGGTGAAGGCAGCCGCGAGCTGCACCGCTATGGTTCGGCCGATCGGGAGCGTGCGAGACGTGGCACCGAACATGCACCACGCCGACGTGACGATCGCCAGCAGTCCCGCGACGACGGTCAACACCAGCCACCACCAGGTCGCGCGGGCGAGCGACAGCACCACACTCTGCATACTCGACAACTCGGGAAGCAGCAGATAGATCGCCACACCGCCGGTCAGCAGCATCAGCAGGGTCACCGGCCGCACCGGCGACCGGAAGGCGGGCACACCGGTGTCGAGCCGGTCCGCCAGGCCCTCCCGCAGCCCGGCCAGCTGCCCCTGCTCGCGCAGCTGACTGCGCACCGTCCGATGCAGCGCAAGGCCCTGCAGGCGCGGCAGCAGCGCCTCCAGCTGCGGACGGTCGAGGCAGCGCTCCGCGCTGTCCAGCGCCCGGCGCACCCCGACGGCAGAGGCCATGGTCACCAGGGTGTCGGCCAGGTCCTGCGCCCCGTGGAAGTCCCTGCTACCCACCCTGCTGAACGTGAATGACGTGATGCGCGGATGCCCGTCGGTGTCGACCAGAAAATTGGCGGCACGCAGATCGTGGTGGGCGATCGAGACCGTCGCCAGGGTGCACACCGAGTGCCACATCTCATCGAGCAGATCGTCGTCGATCTCCTCCGCCGACAGATCGGCGAACCAGCGGCCCTCGACCCAGCGACGCACGAGAAATGGCGCCCCGTGGTCGAACTCGCCGGCGAGCAGCACCGGCAGCGTGCGGATGCCGGCCCGTTCGGCCAGCAGCGTCACATAGGCCTCGTGCTCCACCTCGTGCCGCGGCGTCGACAACGACGGCTCCCCCTCCGTCTCCAGGGACGCGAGCATGCGGCGCAGTTTGTAGGTGGGTCCGGCGCGGCGGTGCATACGGCGCACGACCGTCAGCGTGAGCCGGCCGTGATCGGGAGTCTCCAGCGCGAACACACGCGGCCTCCAGGTGGGGCTGTGCATCTCGGTGACCGAGTCCGCCCTCAGACCGGCGCGCGCCAGGGCGAGGCGAATGGCGCCCTCCGTCGTCGCCCGGGCCGGCGCGCCGAGCACGACGTGCAGCACCGCACCGCAACCCCACCCGATGAATGCTCCCGCGAATACGCCGACCGGAAGGTGTAGGCCGAGGAACACGTCGGCGGTGCACACCAGCACCACCAGCACCCATCCCAGATCCCGCAGTCCGCGATGCAGATATGGACCTCCCGCCGTCACCATGGCGGCCACGACCGCGGCGTGCACCGACGGGAACGAGAAGCCCCCGGGGGCGGACGTCACCTGACCGATGGTCTGTGCGTCGAGCATCCGGGCCGGGACGAACGCCTGCAGCACCATGGCCAGCACCCCGGCGGCGACCGCCGAGGCCGTCACCGTCAGCGCGAGTCGCACCTGCCCGCGATAGATGGTGACCGCGGCCGCCGCGAGCACCCCCGGCCACCATCCGGCCAGCGTGATCGCATGCCAGAACGGACTCGACCAGCCCGGCAGATCCTGGATCTCCTGCAGGATGGCGCTCTCGACGGGATTGACCTGCGGGGTGAGGGCCACCTGCCAGCACCACAGCACGACGGCGCCCGCGACCACGACCCGCAACAGATCGAGCGGGTGGCGCCCGACCGAAAGACGCAGACGTGCATAGCGGCCGGGCCGCGGACCCGGCATCTGCTTCTGCTGGTCAACCACCACGGCGCCATCCCATCGCGCCCATGGCACCAAGCTACGCCGTCGGGAGGCCCCGGAAGCGGGACTTCATCAGGATGGGCAGCAGGCGGGACCGGTGACCGGCGCCTGCGCGGGCGCGCCGACGCGGGGCATGCCGAGCGAGACCGCCGGCTTCCTCGTGACGCCCTCCGTCGCGCCCTCCTGCAGCGATGACCACGCATCGCCGCCGCGGGTCCGGCGCACGCTGTAAAGACCGCCCTGCACGCCGGAGTCCGCGACGAGATAATGCGGCGCGCCATACGTGACCTCGACCCGCACCATGTCACCGGGCCGCGGACGCTCGGCGCCGTCGGACACCGCGAAATGCACGAGCCGGTTGTCCCGCGCGCGACCGGACATCCGGTGGGTCTCGGCGTCCTTGCGCCCCTCGCCGGGTGCGACGAGCACCTCGACGGCGCGGCCTTCCTGTGCCCGATGCTCCTCCCAGGAGATCTCCTCCTGCAGCGCGATCAGGCGGTCGAAGCGCTCCTGCACGACCTCCTTGGGCAGCTGGTCGTCCATCTCGGCCGCCGGGGTGCCCGGCCGGATGGAGTACTGGAAGGTGAAGGCCGAGGAGAAACGCGCCTGCCGCACCACATCCAGCGTCCCCTGGAAGTCCTCCTCCGTCTCGCCGGGGAAACCGACGATGATGT
>CAYPQR010000187.1:0-6272 GCA_964412865.1 uncultured Intrasporangiaceae bacterium | reverse complement strand
GGCTCGCGTCGGCGGGCGCCGTCACCTCACGGTCCAGCGGAGCGTCGACCGCGAAGCCGTGATTGTGCGCCGTGACCTCGACCTTGCCGGTGCGGCGATCCATGACCGGCTGATTGATGCCTCGGTGGCCGTATTTGAGCTTGTAGGTGCCGAATCCGAGCGCGCGCCCGAGCATCTGATTGCCGAAGCAGATCCCGAAGTAGGGAATGCGCGCGTCGAGCACCTTGCGCAGCACGTCCGACTGCGGCGCGGTCTCGGGGTCGCCGGGGCCGTTGGAGAAGAACACGCCGTCGGGAGCGACCGCCTGGATGTCCTCGAATGTCGACGACGCGGGCAGCACATGCACCTCCACGCCGCGCTCGGCGAGACGGTGGGGGCTCATCGACTTGATACCCAGGTCGACCGCCGCCACGGTGAACCGCTTCTCGCCGACGGCGGGCACGACATAGCTCTCCTGCGTGCTCACCTGCGACGCGAGCTCCGAACCACCCATGGCCGGCGACGTGCGCACCCGTGCCAGATGGTCGCCGCCCTCGGCGTCGACGCCGGAGAAGATCCCCGCGCGCATGGCACCGGACTCGCGAAGGTGTCGGGTCAACGCGCGGGTGTCGATGCCGCGAATACCGACGACGCCCTGGTCGCGAAGGTCGTCCTCCAGGGTGCGGCGCGATCGCCAGTTGGAGGGGCGTAGCGCGGGATCGCGCACGACATACCCGGCGACCCAGATCCTCGTCGACTCGTTGTCTTCGTCGTTGACACCCGTGTTGCCGACGTGCGGAGCGGTCATGACGACGATCTGTTTGTGGTAGCTGGGGTCGGTCAACGTCTCCTGATAACCGGTCATCCCGGTCGAGAAGACAGCCTCACCGAAGGTCGTGCCGACGGCGCCGTATTCCTCGCCGGTGAAGGTCGTGCCGTCCTCCAGCACAAGCACCGCAGGGCCGCGTTCGCTCCATACGGTGTCGTCCGCCGTGCTCGTCATGCCTGCACCTCGCCGTTCAGTAGGGTGGCGCGGCCGCGAAGGAAAGTCGAGTCGACCCGACCCTTCAGGGTGCGTCCGTGCCATGGGTTGTTGCGTGAAAGCGACTGGGATGCCTCCGCATCGATCGCGCTCTTCGCACTCGGGTCCACAAGCACCAGGTTGGCGGGCTCACCCTCGGCGAGGGGCCGGCCATGGCCCTCCAGGCCCGCGATGCGCGCCGGGACCGCAGACATCGACCGCGCGACGTCCGCCCAGGTCATACGACCTGACTCCACCATCGTCGTGGTGACCACCTGCAGGGCCTGCTCGAGCCCGAGCATGCCGAACGCAGCCTCACCGAACGCATGCTCCTTGTCATGCCGCGCATGCGGCGCGTGGTCGGTGGCGACCGCGTCGATCGTGCCGTCGGCCAGCGCGTCTCGCAGCACCTCGACGTCCTCGGCAGGGCGCAGCGGCGGATTGACCTTGAACACCGGGTCGTAACCCTCCAGCAGATCGGTCGTCAGCATCAGATGATGAGGGGTCACCTCCGCGGTCACCGCGATCCCCTGCCGCTTGGCCCAGCGGATCACCTCGACCGACCCGGGAGTGGACACGTGCGCGACATGCACCCGGCTGCCGGTGTAGCGCGCGAGCATGACGTCACGGGCGACGATCACCTCCTCGGCGACACTCGGCCAGCCGGGCAGGCCGAGCCGGCCGGAGAGTTCACCCTCGTGGCAGCAGGCCGACGGCCCCGCCAGACGCGGCTCCTGCGCGTGCTGCGAGACGACTCCGCCGAAGGTCTTCAGGTATTCCAGCGCCCTGCGCATGATCCGCGCGTCGTGCACGCAGTGGCCGTCGTCGGAGAACACCCGCACGTGGGCTCGGGACCGGGCCATGAGGCCCAGCTCGGCAAGCTCCTCCCCCGCGGTCGCCTTGGTGACGGCGCCGATGGGCTGCACGTCGACCAGACCCGCGTCGCGGCCGAGGTCGAAGACGTGCTCGGCGGCCTCGGCGGTGTCGGTCACCGGGTTGGTGTTGGCCATCGCCAGGACGGCGGTGAATCCGCCGGCGGCCGCCGCGGCGGATCCCGACCGGATGGTCTCGGCATCCTCCCGACCCGGCTCGCGCAGATGCGTATGCAGGTCGACCAGTCCCGGCAGTGCGACCAGCCCGTCGGCGTCGATGACGGTGGCATCGCGGCTCGAGGCGGCATCGCCGACCGCGGTGATTCGCCCGTCGGCGATCTCCAGGTCCGTCCGGCCGCCGCCGGCCAGGTCGGCGCCCTTGATCAGGTAGCGGTGGTCAGTCATCGGCGCCTCCCAGCAGGTGGTAGAGCACGCTCATCCGCACGGCGACCCCGGCCGAAACCTGGTCGAGGATGAGCGATCTGGCACTGTCGGCCGCGTCTGCGGTGATCTCCAGGCCCCGGTTCATCGGTCCGGGGTGGCAGATCACGGCGTCGGACTTCATACGTCGGAGTCGGTCGCGGGTCAGCCCATAGCCGACGGTGTATTCGCGTGGCGTGGGGAAGAATCCACCCGTCATACGCTCCTTCTGCACTCGCAGCATCATGACGACGTCGGCGGTGGGCAGCACCTCGTCGAAGTCGTAGCTCGTGGCGAAGCCGTCGGACGCCGACCACGTGCCGACGCCACTGGGCATCAGTGTCGGCGGGGCCACCAGCGTGACCTTTGCTCCGAGCGTCTGCAGCAGGATCAGGTTGCTGCGCACCACTCGCGAGTGCGTCAGGTCGCCGACCACGGTCACGTGCGCACCGGCGAGGTCGCCGATCTGCCGCCGCATCGTGTAGGCGTCGAGCAGCGCCTGCGTGGGGTGCTCATGGGTGCCGTCGCCGGCGTTGACGACTGCCGCGTCGACCCATCCGGCGACCTGGCGGGCCGCACCACTCGCATGATGCCGGATGACCACGCCGTCGACTCCCATTGCGGTGACGGTCAGGACCGTGTCACGCAGCGACTCGCCCTTGCTGACCGATGACCCCTTCGCGGAGACGTTGATCACATCCGCCGACAACCACTTGCCGGCCAATTCGAACGACGACCTCGTGCGGGTCGAATCCTCGAAGAACAGGTTGACCACGGTGCGGCCGCGCAGGGTGGGCAGCTTTTTGACCTCGCGGTGCTGCACCTCATGCATCTGCTCGGCCGTGCCGAGGATCGAAATCACCTGGTCCTTGTCGAGATCCGCCGCGGACAGCAGGTGCTTCATCGATCGGTCTCCTTGTCCTGGGAGTATCTGCTGGTTGCGGACGAGATGCGCACCTCGTCGATGCCGTCGTCCTCCTGCAGGCGCACCTGCACACGCTCGCTGTGCGCGGTCGGGAGGTTCTTGCCGACGTGGTCGGCGCGTATGGGCAGGTCTCGATGTCCGCGGTCGACGAGCACCGCCAGGCGCACCGCGCGAGGCCGGCCGATGTCGCCGAGCGCCTCGAGTGCTGCCCGCGCGGTGCGGCCCGAATACAGCACGTCGTCGACCAGCACGACGACCTTGTCGTCGACCCCCGACTCGGGGATGAAGGTGTGCTGGGCGGCGCGCACCGGCTGGCGTCGCAGGTCGTCTCGATACATCGTGGCGTCCAGCGAGCCGATCGGCACATCGGTGCCCTCGACGGCGGCCAGTGCCTCGCCCAGCCGCCGCGCCAGGGTCACACCGCGAGTAGGTATGCCGAGCACCACGAGATCATCCGCGCCGCGGTTGCGCTCGAGGATCTCGTGGGCAATGCGTCGTAATGCCCGGGTGACGTCACCGGCAGAAAGAACGACCCGCCCGCCAGGGGCCGAGTCGTCGGATACTTCAGAGTCAGAACGCGTCATGCGTCAGGACCTCCTTCGCCGCCTCACGGGACGGATCGTTAAAGGATGTCGAACGGCCCTGATGCTACCGCGCCGCACCGTGATCAGCGAAATCGCCCGAGGTCGAGGCGTGCGGCCTCTTCGAGTGCCCTGGCCACGAACGCCACCGCCGTAGCCGCCGGCCGCTGAGCAGGGGTCGCCACCAGGATCGTGCGGGTCGGCAGTGCGGGCCGCAGGGGTAGGAGCCTGACCCCGGGGTCTCCAGGGTCGACCGACAGCGCCGGCATGACGGCGGTGCCGATGCCGGCGCGCACCATGGCCTGCACGGAGGCGTTGTCGTTGCTGCGGAACACGAAGGACGGCCGCACACCGGCGGCCCGGAAACCCTGGTCGGCGAGCTCGTGACAGACGCAGTGGTCATGGCCGATGAGCGGCCGGTTCTCCAACTCCGTGAGGCTCAGCGTCTCGCCCGCCGGGTCCATGGCCGGGACCATGGCCACGAACGGGTCGCGCACGACCTCGCGCATGGTCAGCCCGGCATCCTCGACCGGTCCGACGAGGAACGTGGCGTCGAGCCGGGCCGCGTGCACGCCTGCGGTGAGCACGTCGTTGTCGTCGCTCTCCAGCACGCTCACGTGCACGTGCGGGCTCGCGCTCAGCACTGCTGCGACGGCGCCGGGCAACAGACGCGCCGACACCGATTGGAAGGTGCCGATCGCCAGCCTGCCCCAGCGGCCCTCGCGCAATGACGACAGACGCAGGTCGAGCAGGTCGGCGGCGCCGAGGACGTCCCGCGCCACGGCCAGCACCTCGCGACCCGCTGCGGTCAGTGTGACGGGTCGCGGGCCACCGGGACGGTCGAACACCGTTGCCCCGACGGCGCGTTCGAGTGCAGCAACCTGGCTGGTGATGGCTGCCTGGGAGTAGCCGAGCCGTGTGGCGGCGCGACGGTAGGAGCCCTCGTCGTGGATGGCGACGAGGGCCGCGAGGTGACGCATGCTCAGATCGGTGGCCGGCACAGTCCGCAGCCTACACAGCGTTCACGATTTACGATCGCCTCGGCCGGGTTTGCCCACTTTTATCGATTGCACTTCGGGGCCATGATCGTGGCATCACCGATCGCCCCAACGACGGAAGGCCCGAGATGACCACTACCCCCGCACGGCCCGCCCCCGTGATCGACGCGGCGACCGTCCGCGACTTCCACGCCGCCGGAGCGGTCATCGTCCGCGGACTCTTCAGCCCGGTTGAGGTCGAGACCATCGAGCGCGGCATCGAACGCAATCTCACCGAGCCGAGCCCCCGGTTCAAGGTGGCCAGCAGCGACACCGACCCGGGCAGCTTCGTCGAGGACTTCTGCAACTGGCAGCGCATCGACGAGTACGCGTCGATCGCCTTCGACTCGCGGGCCGCGGACGTCGCCGCCGCCCTCACCGGCAGCAAGCAGGTGCGCCTCTTTCACGACCACATGCTCGTCAAGGAGCCGCACACGGCTCAGGAGACTCCCTGGCATCAGGACCAGCCGTACTACAACGTGGACGGCTTCGACAACTGCTCGATGTGGGCGCCGGTGGACCCGGTGTCGCAGGAGTCCACCCTGGAGTTCCTCGCCGGATCGCACCGGCAGGGCTGGCTGATGCCCCGGTCGTTCATGACCAACGAGGCCAAGTGGTTCCCGGAAGGGTCACTCGGCGAGTTGCCCGATGTGGAGGCCGACCGCTCCGCATACGACATCCGCCACTGGGCGATGGAGCCGGGCGACGCGGTCTTCTTCCACATGCTGACGCTGCACCACTCGTATGGCGTGCCCGGCACCTCCCGCCGCCGCGCGTTCTCGCTGCGCTTCCTCGGGGATGACATGGTGCATGCGCCGCGCCGTTGGGTCACCTCGCCACAATTCGACGGACTGGAGGAAGAACTGCCGGAGGGGGCACCGATGGATCACCCGTTGTTCCCGGTGCTGCGCGAGACCGCGTGACGAGAGCGGAAAGTCAGCGGCACCCGGCGCGCGCCGGGTGCCGCTGACCGTTGCGGCCTCAGACCAGCGTGTCCTTGACTCTCGAGATGCGAGAGAGCAGCCCGTTGACGAATTTCGCCGACCCGTCGGTCGAGAGCTCGGTCGCCAGATGCACCGCCTCGGCGATCGCCACGTTGTCAGGTACGTCGGGGTTGTAGACGATCTCCCACGCGCCGATGCGCACCAGCGCTCGGTCGACGGCCGGCATACGATCCATCGGCCAGTCACTGTAGGTCGTGATCGCCTCGTTGAGGCTTGTCCACCGCTGCACGACCCCCCGCACCAACTCCGCGGTGTAAGCGGGCAACGGCGCGGGAGTCACCGGCTCCTGGAGGCGCTCGTCGAGAAGTGCCCCGGCGTTGATACCCCGATGCTCGGCCTCGAACAGCAGGTCCAACGCGCGCTTGCGCGCCTTCGTGCGCGCGGTGCGATGGGAGCGGGGCCCAGCGGGCCTCACTCGTCCCTCGCTCGGGTC
>CAYPQR010000186.1:0-6331 GCA_964412865.1 uncultured Intrasporangiaceae bacterium | reverse complement strand
GGGTGTCGACCGACCCTTCACCCTGTGGCGAGGGAGTCACGCCTGTGTCTCGCCGCCGGCGTTGGCGGAGACGGTGCGCAGCGTCTGCTGCAGTGACTTCGCCTGCTCGTGGTCGAGGCCCGTGGAGCCGAGCACCTGACGCTGGATGTCGCGATGCATCGTGCGCAGCCGGTCGCCGCGCTCGGTGAGGGTGACCTCGACCGATCGCTCGTCGGATGTGCTGCGCTCGCGCGTGAGGAGCCCCGACGCCTCCATACGCCGCAACAGCGGACTGAGGGTGCCGTAGTCGAGGTGGAGCGCCTGGGCGAGATCCTTCACGCCGACTCGTCCGTCGTGCCAGAGCACCACGAGCACGAGGTATTGCGGGTAGGTCAGGTCGTGCTCGGCCAGCAGGCGCCGATAGACGCCCATGAGCGCCCGCGACGCGGCATACAGGTCGAAGCACAGCATGGACTCCAGGCCCGGCAGTGCGTCGCGATCCATCGGAGTCCTCCTCTAGCCAACGAGACTTAAGTTGTGCACAATTGAATTGTACGCACGGTAAGTGGACTCGAAGGAGAAGAAGATGCCTACGCGCTCGGCACACACCGACTGGAAGGGCACGCTCGAGGAGGGCACGGGCAAGGTCGAACTGACCAGTTCCGGCCTCGGCACCTATGACATGTCGTTCCCGAAGCGGGCGGCCGACGATGCGGACGGCACGACCAGCCCCGAGGAACTCATTGCGGCGGCACACTCCGCCTGCTTCGCGATGCAGTTGTCCGCGGTCATCGCGGAGAAGGGCGGCACTCCGAAGGCGCTCGATGTCAAGGCCGACGTGTCGCTCGGTCCCGACCCGGCCGGTGGCTTCCGGCTGACCGGCATCGCCCTCACCCTTCGGGGCGAGGTCGACGGACTCGACGCCGCGGGCTTCGACGAGGCGGCACAGGCTGCCAAGGCCGGCTGCCCGGTGAGCAAGGCCCTGACCGGCGTCGACATCACCCTGGATGCCGCCCTGGCCTGAACTGCCAGCGGTCACAAGACCGTCGAGGGGCTCACTTGATCACGCGCTCAGGTGGGCTCCTCGACACATGTCCGGCCGGCCCGGAGGGGTATGAAGAGCTCGGTCGAGGGAATGCGGGCCCGGCGCCGGGACCGGTCGAAGCGTCGATCACTCGACGTGATGAAGTTGCAAAGTGAATGTCGCTGCCCCGGAGCGTGCCGGGACCCGGGAATGGCTGGGCCTCGGTCTGCTGTGTCTTGCGGTCCTGCTGATCGCCGTCGACACGACGGTGCTCGACATCGCCCTGCCGTTCATCAGTGAGAGTCTGCAGCCGTCGAGCACGCAGTTGCTGTGGATCGTCGACGTCTACTCGTTCGTCATTTCCGGGCTGCTGGTCACGATGGGCAGCGTCGGCGACCGCATCGGGCGACGCCGCCTGCTGATGATCGGTGCGACCGGATTCGGCCTGTCGTCCCTGCTCGCGGCGTTCGCGAACGACCCGATGCTGCTGATCGTCGCCCGTGTGCTGCAGGGAGCCACGGGCGCGACCCTGATGCCCTCCACGCTCGGCCTCATCCGGTCGACGTTCCAGGACGCCCGTCAGCGTGGCACCGCCATCGGCGTATGGGGCGCCATGTGGGGCGGCGGGTCCGCGGCGGGCCCGGTGCTCGGCGGGTGGCTGCTGGAGCACTTCTGGTGGGGGTCGGTCTTCCTGATCAACCTGCCGATCATGGTCGTGCTGGTGGGCCTCGCGCCGAGGCTGATTCGCGAGTCGAAGGATCCCAACCCGGGTCGCTTCGATCTGATCAGCGCCGCCTTGTCGATGGCGGCGGTCATACCGGTCGTCTATGCCATCAAGGAGGCGGCCGTCCACGGCCTCTCCTGGCCGCGGGTGATCCTCGCGGTGATCGGCGTGCTGCTCGGGTGGGCCTTCGTCCGCCGGCAGAACCGCTCCCGTGACCCGCTGCTCGACCTGTCGCTGTTTCGCAGGCCCGTCTTCTCCACGGCCATCGCGACGAACCTGTTGTCGGTGCTCGCGCTCGCCGGTGTGCTGTTCTTCGGCGCTCAGTATCTGCAGCTCGTGCTCGGCCTGTCGCCGCTGCCCGCCGGGCTGCTGATGCTCCCCGGCACGCTGGCCAGCATGGGCGGTTCGCTGCTCGCGGCACCCCTGAACCGGCACTGGGGCACGCGTCTGGCCCTGGTCGTGCCCTTGATCGTCGCGGGCGTGGGCGCGGTGCTGCTGATCGGAGTCGGCGTCCACTCTGGGACTGTCATCTACCTGGTCGGCTTCGCGCTCATGGGCCTGGGCACCGGCACCGCGCTGACGCTCACGTCGGGCGTCGTGGTGGAGGCCGTCAATCCCGCCCGCGCGGCATCGGCCTCTGCGTTGTCGGAGACGGCCATGGAGTTCGGTGCCGCCGCCGGCATCGCGCTGCTCGGCAGCGCCGGCATGGCGGTCTACCGGTCGAGACTCGATGTCTCGGGCCTGACCGCCGAGCAGGCACGAGCCGCGCTCGACAGCATCGGCGGCGCCGCCGACGTCGCGCGCTCGATCGGGCATGACGCCGAGCAGATGCTGCAGTCGGCGCATTCCGCGTTCGTCAGCGGCCTGCACCTGGCCGCGGTGCTGACCGCGGCGTTGATGCTCGTCACGACCGTGCTGGTGTGGTGGGCCCTGCGCTCCCACCGGTAGGCCACGCCGCGGACGTCCGCAATTCGTTTGAGTGACGCCCGGCATTGTGCAAGGGTCCCCGGCATGACTGAAGCTGTGTTGACCGGGGTGGAGGACACCCGCACGGACGGACCGATGACCGGCGCGGAGCGGGAGGTGCTCGACCACTGGCTCGACCTCTATCGAAGCACTGTGCTGCTCAAGATCGCCGACCTCGACGCAGACGGCCTGTGCCGCAGGTCGGTGCCGCCGTCGTCGATGAGTCTCATCGGCATCGTCCGGCACCTGACCGAGGTGGAGGCCTACTGGTTGCGTGTGGTCCTGATGGACGAGCAGGACGTGCCCGACTACTACTGCACCCTCGAGAGCCGCGATGGTGACTTCGACGACATCGATCCCGGCACGGTGCACGACGACGTGGCGGCATACCGGCGGGAGCTCGAGCGCACCCGGCGGATCACCGCGGAATGGACGGACCTGGACGGTCCCGTGCGCGGACGCCGGCACGGCAAGCAGGTCAATCTGCGATGGATCCTGGTGCATTTGATCGAGGAGTATGCGCGGCACCTCGGCCACATGGACCTGCTGCGGGAAGCCGTCGACGGGCGCACCGGATACTGAACCGGTCCGTGCCGGGCAGCAATAATTCAGCCGGTCACGCGAGGCGCCAATAGCATGATCTGATGACCGGTCTCGACGCCGACCTGGTGTTGGAAGGCGGAGGTGTCAAGGGCATAGCGCTCGTCGGAGCGATCAGTGTCCTGGCCGAGCGCGGCTACCGCTTCCATCGGGTGGCCGGCACGTCCGCCGGGTCGATCGTCGGGGCGCTCGTGGCCGCCGGGCTGTCGGCGGACCAGCTCGAGGCGACCATGCGCTCGGTCGACTACTCGCGGTTCAAGGACGAGGGGACACTCGATCGGCTTGGGCCGCTCGGGAAGGCCGCATCGCTGGTCGTGGAGTCGGGGATCTACGAGGGGCGCTATCTTCGCGCATGGCTCGCGGATCTGCTGGCTGCCCAGGGGGTTCGCACCTTCAGCGACCTGTTCCTCGACGACCCCGGCAGCGATGTGCCCGCGGAGCGCGCATACCGGCTGGTGGTGATGGCCTCCGACCTGTCACATCAGCGACTGCGCCGGTTGCCTTGGGATTACCCGATGTTCGGCATGCAGGCGCCCGACGTGCCGGTCGCCGACGCCGTGCGCGCGTCCATGTCGATGCCGTTCTTCTACGAGCCGGTCAAGGTGCGCGACGAGCAGGCCGGCACCGAGACCTGGCTGGTCGACGGCGGGATGCTCTCCAACTTCCCCGTCGACGTCTTCGACCGTCACGACGGCATCGTGCCGCGGTGGCCGACCTTCGGCATCAAGCTGTCGTCACGCGCGAAGGCGCTCGACGTCGGCGCGCCACCCGTGCACGGAACCATCGGGATGACACGCGCGATGATCTCGACGATGACGGGATTCTTCGACCACCTTCACCTGGACGACCCGAGCGTGATGGCGAGGACCATCTTCGTCGACACGCTCGGCGTGCACTCGACCGATTTCGACCTGGACGATGCGACGCAGCAGGCGCTGTTCGCCTCGGGGCAGGCCGCCGCCCGCGCCTTCCTGGACGGGGCCGACGGGAAGCCCGGCTGGGACTTCGCGCGGTATTTGGCGACCTATCGCACGCCCGGCTCGAGCCTGGATGCAACGCCGGCCTGACCCGGTGCGTCCTCCTGAGTGAGGGCATTTTCATCGGCCCTCGACGCAACTCGGGGAGATGACCACAGATGATCAAGGGAAAGGGCCGTCGAGCGACGGCCACGGTGATCGCGTTCGCGACAGGATGCGGCCTCGCGGCGGTCGGCGGCAGCGCCGCGGCAGCGTCCCCGCCCGCTTCGGTGAGAACGACGGTGACGTCGGCGCAGAAGCAGGTCGACGCCGCCGCATTTGCGGACCGTATGGTGCGCGCGTGGGGCGCCGGCGACCACTCGGCAACCCGCTATTACGCGACGCATGCGGTGACCCGCAAACTGTTCGCGCAGGCGGACCCCGGTGGCGCACACTGGCGCCGGACCGCAGTGCACGGCGCCGCCGGCACGGCATACGTCACCTATCATGACGACGCGCTGGGCGGCACGCTTGTCGTCGCAGTCGGCAACGTCGGTCTGCACGACGGCAATCCGGCACACTCGGTGTATTCGGTGCGGTTCCATCACGAGCCGCGCACCGTCAGCGCGGTCCAATGGGCCGACCTGCTGGTGCGTGCGTGGGGCGCCGGTCACCGCGGTGACGCGGCCTACTATGCGACACAGAACGTCGCGAACACGATGTTCCATCACGCGAATCCCGGTGGCGCGCATTGGGTCCGCACCGGCGCCCAGGGCGCGGCGGGGACGATCTATGTCACCTATCGTGACACGACGACCGGCGGCCATCTGACCGTCGGCGTCAGTGACGTGGAGCTCGCTCAGGGTGCCGCGCATGCGGCGTATCGCGTTCACTTCTGGTGAGTTTCAGGTCGGGCGACTTCGGCGGCCCACACCGTGGCACGCCGGAGCCGCTCGGCCGCGCCGGTGAGCCGGTGCCCCTCGTCCTCGATGACCTCGAGGGTTGACCCGGGCCATGCCCTGTGCAGTTCCCACGCGGTGACGGGCGGGGTGCACAGATCGTGCCGGCCTTGCAGCAGGACTGCCGGGATGTCTTTGAGCAGAGGCGCTTTGCGGATCAGCTGGTCATCGTCGAGGAAGCCGAGATGCTCGGTGTAGTGGCTCTCGATGCGTGCGAACGCCACGGCGAAGCGTGGCTCGGCGAACATGGCTTCGATATCCGGGTCCGGTCGGGAGAGCATTCCTGCCGTCTCCCAGCGGGTCCATGCCCTGGCGGCCGCAGTCCGCGTTTCGTCATCGGCCGACTCCAGGCGCCGCCGGTATGCCGCGACAAGATCGCCCTGCTCGGCTGCTGGGATGAATCCGGTGAATTCACACCATCGTTCGGGCAGCAGATGTGCCGCACCCCCGGCATACACCCAGTCGATTTCACTCTTGCGAAACGTGGTGATGCTGCGCAGGATCATGGCGGTGACGCGCTCGGGGTGTGTCTGGGCATAGGCGAGCGCCAGGGTGCTACCCCAGGACGACCCGGAGATCACCCATCGGTCGACTCGCAGCGACTCACGGAGCACCTCCATGTCGGCGACGAGCCTCCAGGTGGTGTTGGTCTCGAGTCCGACCGCGGGATCGCTCGCGTGCGGCAGGCTCCGGCCGCATCCACGCTGGTCGAACAGGATGATCCGGTAGGTCGCCGGGTCGAACGGCAGCTTCATCGAGGGAAGAGTTCCGCCACCTGGCCCGCCGTGGACGACAAGGACCGGTATGCCGTCCGGGTTGCCCGATTGCGACCACCAGATGCGTTGACCGTCACCGACATCCAGCAGACCCTCCGCATGTGCCGGAGGAGGTCCTGTCGGTGAATCCGTCATGCCCGGCCAACGCGGGCGTGGCGCCGTGAGTTCCTGACCTGTGGGTTCCGGGATGAGTTGTCACTTTCCGATCGATCTGTCATCGGCGCGGCAACACTCCAACTGACCTGTCAGTGGCGAGAACTCGGTCTCGGAAGCCTGACTTTGCACGGACACCCCTGCCGTCACTGCCAGGGGAGCCCGTCCCGGGACGCCCAGGCGGACGGGTCTAC
>CAYPQR010000185.1:0-6360 GCA_964412865.1 uncultured Intrasporangiaceae bacterium | reverse complement strand
CCACGCGTCACCACAACGGTCAAACCGAACGTCGCGACTGCGGAGATACCCGCGGAGACGAGGTTGAGCGCACCGCCTCGAGCAGCACGCTGCAGAGATCGTCGGGGCTGCTCGACTCGGTCGTCAGGTGGCCTGGCAGCAGGAGTCGTCACCATGCCATGCCACAGCCTTGTGAAATGTGTTGGCGGAGGCTCGGTTCCAGCCAGCGTAGCCTTCCGAGTTCGGTGCCCTTGTCCTCCTCACCGTCTTCCACATACCGAGTGGCGATCTCGAGAAGATAAAGCAATATCGTCCAAGGCGCCGCGTCGACCGGCACGCCGAGTGCGCGGAGGTCTCGGTGTGCTTCGCTCGTTGTCGCCAGCACGGCTTGGGTCGCTGAGGCACTTCGGCGGCCGCAGCGGCGGCGTATTCCATAGTGCAACACGTCGAATCCGACCGGAACGTTAGGTTGGAAGTGTTCCCAGTCCCAAATGCGGACGGCGTCGGGTAGAGCCGTGATGTTCCACGGCGTCATGTCCCCGTGCCACGCTCCGAACGGCAACAAGACCGGCGGATCCCAGCGCCGAACGGCCGCCGCAACGGACTGAAGCGTACCTGAGATGCGTGAAGGCGGGAGCAGTTCGATCCGCCGGCACAAGTCCGACCAGTATGCACTCGACGTGATACTGGACTCCGAGATCCCGTCCAGGTACGAGACCGTGCGCATGGCCCTCAGAAATTGGTCACGTCTTGGGGGACGACCGCGTGGAAGCGCGGTCTGCACCAGCACTTCGGTGTCTCGCCATGAACCACCGACAACCACTTCTGGAACCTCGACCCCACCTGCAGAATCCAGGGCAGCGGCGACACGCTTGAGGTTTTGGGCCTCTCGTCGCACGAGGTTGCGGGTCAGCTCGTTGTGTCCCACCTTCGCGAACGCCAATGTTCGACCGTCCGACTCGGCCACCTGGATCACCGGCTTCTGGACAGCACGACCGGGGCCGATGCTGATACTCAGTGCCACCTGGCGGCCGAGCGCCGCGCTGAGGAACTTCGAGATGGACGTATCGGGGCCCGCAGCTGTGTCATCTATCCAGACATCCTGGAATGCGATGTCGGTCAGTCCGGTCGACGCCCCGAGGGCAGCGAGTTCTGCTAGGATCCGGGTGCGTCCATGGCCAGCGGTGTTGTATCCACGGATGAGTGACGCCATCACCTTGCGGGGCCTGCGCGGCGCAATGACCGAGGGTGAGGCCCAGTTGGGGATGGCAACGTATGCGACACCGTTGTCTGATCCGCTATCGTGCAGCGCCCACTCGATCCTGCAAGGCGTGGGCCAGAGCATCTGCAGTAGTGCGGGTGCCAGTAGGTCGCCCTCTCTCGAACCGTTGTCGAGCACCGTTGGGGTGGTTGCGGAGTCATTCGGCCTGGTCATCGGTCTGCGGGAATCGATTGTTGACCGCCATCAGCAGCAGGGTCATCCTCCATCACGGCGTCCCTCACTTGATGCTGACTCTGAGTCGACTGCGTGCGGCGCCGTGACGAGCGTCGACGCGGCGCGCACACACAACCGATGAGGCTGATCCCGAGCCAACTCTTATGGGTTCGCACATGGTCGATTTCAGCGTGCGTGGTGCGACCTTCGGTGGCAACAATGATCAAGCCATCGGTGCAGAGAGCAATCGCGTCGTTCTCGGGTGAGCCTGTTGGAGGAGCGAGCACAAGCACGATGTCCGAGTTCGCCTTGAGATTGCCGAGGATCAGCTTGAACTCCTCTCCCGCATACAGATCTTGAGCTTGTTCGGTGACGGTCCCAGCAGGCAAGAACCGCATCCCATGAGCTTCGCTCACGTTGAGTTGGGCCTCGCCGCGTGCTGCCAGCACGTCGGACAGGCCGGGAGCACGATCCTTGCCCATCAATCGACTCAGAGCGTGACCCTCCAGAGTTGCGTCGACGAGAGCCACCCGGTGACCCGCATCTCTCAGGGTCATGCCGAGATTTGCCGTTACCTCGGCAGCTGCCCTCGCCTCGGACACGTCACAGATGGTGATGACAGACCCCGGCTTCACGTGGGCAAGGGCTCCAACACGAGCCCTCCGATAGGCGTCCTTGGTCGCCGAGTCCGCATCATCTGCGATGCCATGCCGGCGAGCAGGTAGGACTGTCAGGACAGGAACGCCGGCGACGGATGTGTCGGTGTCGGGCCGGACGACGTCGCCGCTGCGCTCACGCCACACGGCGACGGCGAAGCCGGCAACCAAACTCAGCAGCCCGGCGGCGAGGGCATACATCCATGGTGCTAGACCGTCGGGCCCCGTCGGAGTGGTCGCAGGAGTGACCACGATCCCGGGGTCGCTCGACACTACCTTCAGTTCACTGATCTTGCCTTCGAGGGAGGAGACTCGATTTGCGTAGAGATGCACCTTTGCCGAGGCCGATGCGCTGCCCGTCTTGGACTTGGCGTCCTCGGACGCCGACTTGAGATCTTTCTCAGCCTCTTTCGACTGCTTTCGGAGCTGGCTGAGCTGCTGCTTGTTGGTGTGCTTGGCTCGATCCGATCGGAATGCCAAGAACCCATCAGCGTAGGCCTGTGCGCCTTCGCGCGCTGCGACAGGGCTGTGGGCTGTGAAGGAGATGCTGACCGTCTCGGTGTTCGCCGGCACGGTGACGTCAACCGTCGACGTGCCATCCGCGACCCGGTCGCTGATCGGGCGGCCCACCAAGCTGGCGACTTCGGGGGAGCTTGCCAGGCCGGCTTCCGTTTCCATGGCGATCTCGATTTGCTGGCTGCTCGCCGTGCTGTCACTGTCCAGCGCATTGCCGGGAAGCGGCCGGAGGAGCACGGTGGCCTGTGCGGTGTAACTGGGTGACATGCGGAACGCGAGAACGCCGGCGGCGGCTGTGACGACAAGCACGATTGCTGCGATAACGGGCCAACGATGCCGGAGTGCATCTCGGATGACGCGCAACTGCACTTCATCACTTGCGGCAGTTGTCATCCGCCCCCCTTGCTAGATCTGTTTGTGGTGACGTTATGAAGGCTAGTTCCAGAGCCCTGACGTCGCCTATTTGTTGCGGAGCCCAGGATCTACAACAACCAACCCGCAGACCCGCACCTCTTGGAGTAGCAGCGAGCGCTCCATTGCTTTGATGCGGCGAACGCGACAGCGGGGTGTGGCGAAGAGCGCCACACCCGTCGGGTGGGCAGGCCGCTGCTGCGGCAGGAACTGATTCGCCCTTTCGGCGGCGGCACACGCCTTCATCGCGTGATCGGCGGACAGGCATGTGAGGCCGTCGATACAGCGCAGGCTCGCTGGACTCAGCGAATGATCTCCGGGTGAGATTGTGGCGAGCACGGGTGGGAGGCTCGAGCGGCGCGCCTTGCGTGCAAGGGCCATCCTGAGCCGTGGCGAGACTGCTTCGAGCAGCCTGGCCAGCAAGCCGCCGAGGAGCAGGCCGATCAGCCCCCCGCTGACACCCGCGACCAGCCACCGTTGTGTCTCGTGAGTGACCTGCGCCGTCTGCAGAATGCGCCCGGCGCCGGAGTTCTGCGCCTGTTCGGATGCTCGTTCATTTTCGAGGCCGGCAATCTGATCGTAGGTCGACGAGCGGCGTGTCGACAGCTGCTGACGCAGTGGGCTTACGGAGGGCGAGCCGCTCAACGCGTGGATCCCCGCGGACAGGGGAGTGATGCTGTCGCGGAGCCCGCCGATCTGGGTATCGAGGCCCTTCAGGGTGCTCACTTTATCGTCATGCAGCGCTTGTGAGCGCAGCCGGAGCAAGGATGTTGCAGCGGAGGTGACGACCTGCTCGGCGTCCCGAGCAGTCTGCGCCGAATACGAGAGCTTGAGGATCCGTGTGTTCGGCACGGCGGACACACGGACTGACGTGGCCTCGTCATGTCCGGAACTGCTGATGGTGTGGCCGATGATTGCCTGCACCCGTGGGCCGTTGGCCAGCTGTGCTGCGGTGTCCAGCGACATCGGGCGCTTGTTCGTGTGGCCAGGCTTGTCTGATCCGATGAGTACGGTCGTGGTCCCGACGTAGGGAACGCCTCGTGCGTATTGCCACATTCCGCCCGCGATGACTCCGAGCAGCGCAGCGGTGAGCATCGTGCGCCATTGGTGCCGAACGAGCGTTGCGTACTCGCTCAGATACCTAGCACCGGACCCGGCAGTCACGGAGGAGTCTCTCGGCCTGTCGACCGTGGGTGCCATGATGGCCACAGCGGCGAACACCGCCACTTGAGAGGTCAGGCTCAGGTCATAGAACGGACTGGTGAAGAGGTAGATCAACAGGGTCGCGGCGCTAAGCATGGCCGTCGGTGCCCTACTACGTATCGATGTCAGGAAGTGAAGTGTGAAAAACCCTAAATACAGGGCAAATCCACCGAACCCGAAGGCGAAGATCAACAACCACGCGATCCCCTGAGTGCCCAGCGCAGGCCCGCTGCATCCCGGGCATGACGGTGTCGATCCAACAGCTATGGACCGGAACGATCCTTGGACATCCCGTGTCGTGCCGAAGCCGGCAACAGGCGATCCTTGCAGAGCGCTGGTCGCCGTGAGTGTGCCTAAATTTGCGCGTCCTTCGTTGCTGTTGTGGCTTTCACCAGAGAGACGGGCTTGCACCGTGTTGCCGAGGGGTGTGACCAACAACGCTGCGCCGCCCACGCCCGCGAGCACGATGCAGGCGAGCGCGATACGGGCGTTGCCTCGCATCAGGCCGCGGATCGCCGCAAAGATGCACGCGGCGGCGATGGCGCCCCACACGGCTCGGTCGAGCGAGTGCACCAGCGGAATCAGGGAGACGCCTAGCACTATGACGCTGACTGTGCGTCGTGAGCGGCCGCCGTGATGCCACCACCCCGCGAGGAAGAACGGCAGGAAACAGGCATAGTTCAGTCCCCAGGAGTTGGCATATGGGAACGGAGCGCTCGGCCGTGTCGTGATGACACCGAGGTAGTCCTGCACCTGAGCGAGATTGGGATGCACAAGGGAGCTGATGAATGGATCGTGAGCGATGTGGCCCGGCAGGAGTAGCTCCATAGGAGAGGGAAACTGGAGAAATGGAACTATGACCCCGAGCAGCCCGCCCAAAGCTATATAGACGAACATCCAGCCCAGCACTCTGGACACTCGCTGCCATGGAAGTTCCCTGCGGAATGTGCACAGGTAGAGCAGCATGACCGTGGCGACACCAAAGGTCATGAGGCGGAATCCCCAGGTGAAGTATCGCGTCATGCTTAGCCCGGGCACGGCGCCAGGCGCATTGATCTGGACCAGCAGTGCGCCAGCCGCGACCCAGGCCAGGAATAGCAGCCACCATCCGAAATGGCGCGGCACGATCGCATCCCACCTCCGACACAGGTGGACGATCATGAAGGTAGCGGCCACGACCTCGGCGATGACTGTGATGCCGAGCAACCACCAGATGGGATAGCCGATGAAGAACCACACGAAGGGCCAGCCCGCCGGCAGCGACAGCGTGGCGCGTCGTTGCGAGCCCCGCGACGGCAGTGTCCTCGCAGGGTGAGCGAGCGTACTAGAGGCAGTCATCGCCAGCTGGGATCATGCCCCAGCATCGTCGCAAGTCGGGCATCGTGGTCCGAGTAGTGGTCGGTGAGCAGGATCCTTGCACCCTCCGGCATCGGCACACCCGGTCGTGCGTTGTATCGAGGGAACACCTTCGGCGTTCGTTCGTCGAGTTCGAGGAAGTCCAAGAGCCTCTTGTATTCGGTCGCCGGATCGGCGAAGAAACGGCCACTGTCCATGACGTGGATCTGCTCAGCCGGGAAGAGCCGATACGCTCGTTCGAGTTGCTCGGCGAACTGACCACGTCGACGGTAGGCGTGGTGTCGGTGCGCAAAGCTCTCATACGACGGATCGGCGGCCATCTTCTCGATCTCACCGTCGAGTCGGTCATCCTCGAGCTTCAAGGCATGCTCGAAGTCCGCCTCCGGCTCGAATCCCCGGGCGAACTCGTGCTTGTATGCCGAATAGGCACGCTCGACAGGATCGCGCAGCATCGCGACGAGCTTGATGCCAGGCAGGTCGTTTGCGATCCGTTCCAGCGCGAACGGATGGAACATGTAATACGTGCAGGCCTCGAACGACACAGCCTGTGCGCTCTTATCGGGCCGCAGGCGCCGAGACGCCGATGTCGCGAACTGGCTGCGATACCAGTCCATCGACCTGTCGTAATGGAACGTGAAGTAGTCGGTACCTTTCTCGATCGGTGGCCGGAGCACCTGCGGATGATCCTCCAGCAGCTTGAAGATCGTCGTCGTGCCGCAGCGTTGACCACCGATGACGATAAAACTCGGAAGCATTCGCAGCTTCGGTGTTCTGGTCGCAATCTGGTGGTAGGTCGCGCGGACG
>CAYPQR010000184.1:0-6365 GCA_964412865.1 uncultured Intrasporangiaceae bacterium | reverse complement strand
ATCGCGACCGACGCTGCCGGCCGGACGATCAGCCGCGGGTGATCAGTTGCTTCTTTTGCACCTTGCCCATCGCGTTGAGCGGCAGCTCGTCGATGACACGCACCTCACGGGGCCGCTTGTGCACCGACAGAGTCTGCGCGACGAAGTCGATGACGCCGCGCGGATCGCTCACCTCGCCGGTGACGAATGCGACGATGCGCTGCCCCAGGTCGTCATCCGGTATGCCGACCACGGCGGCCTCGCGCACCCCGGGATGTGCCAGCAAAGCCTGCTCGACTTCGCCTGCACCGACGCGATATCCACCGCACTTGATCAGGTCGACCGACTCGCGGCCGACGATGCGGTGGAACCCGCCCTCGTCGATGACGGCGACGTCGCCCGTGCGGAACCAACCGTCGTCGGTGTGCTCGGCGGCCGTCTTGTCGGGATTGTGCAGGTATGCGTCGAAAAGCGTCGCACCCCGCACCTGCAACTGCCCGATCGCCTCGCCGTCGTGCGGCACGGATGCTCCGTCCTCGTCGCGCAGCCGCGTCTGAACTCCCTGCACCGGCAGGCCGACCCATCCCGGGCGGCGCTCACCGTCGTGCCGTGTGCTGAGGGTGATCAGGGTCTCGCTCATGCCGTAGCGCTCCACGGGAGGCTGCCCGGCGAGGTGCGCCATGCGCTCGAACACCGGGACGGGCAGCGGCGCACTGCCCGACACGATCAGGCGAGCGCGCTGGAGGGCTCTCGCGCTCGCCTCGTCGCGCGCGACCCGCGACCACACCGTCGGCACACCGAAATACATGCTGCCGGGCGCCTGCGCATACGCCTGCGGGGTGGGCCGGACGGTGTGGTGCAGAGGCGATCCGACCCGCAACGGGCCGAACACGCCGAGCACCAGGCCGTGCACGTGGAAGAGCGGAAGACCGTGCACCAGCGTGTCGTCGGGCGTCCAGCCCCACGCCTGCGCGAGGCCGTCGAGGTCGGCCGCCACCGCCGACCGCGACAAGACCACGCCCTTGGGCGCACCCGTCGTCCCCGAGGTGTACATGATCATCGCGGTCTCTTCGCCGCCCGGCTCGGGGTAGGTCGTGGCCGACCGCGCCGCCGTGTCCACCGGCACCGTCTCGAGGTCGACGTCGTCACGAGGCGCACCGATCCACAGCTGCGCACCCGAGTCTCGCAGGATGTGCGCGCGCTCGCCGGATCCGGCGTCCTTCGGCACCGGCACCAGCGGCACTCCGGCGATGAGACAGCCGGCCGCCGCAACCACGGTCTCGAGTGCGGGCTGCGCGTCGAGAGCCACCACGCGCGCCCCCGCGACCCGGTCCGCCAGCGCGGTCGCCGCCCCGAGCAGCTCGGCGCGGGACAGGGCGTCGCGGCCGACGCGCACCGCCTCCGGCAGGTCTGCGGCGTCGCCGGTCAGGCTGGTCAGCAGGGGCACGTTCGAGGGCGTCATACGGTCATTGTCGCCGACCGCCGCGACTCGCCGACTGACCCGCCCGCCGAGTGGCCTACATACATGTCGGGTGGCCCACCTATTTCCGCGATTTTGTAGGCCACCCGACGGCTATGTAGGCCACTCGGCGGGCGGGGACGGGCGGCGCAGGTGGCCGTGGAAGGGCGCGACGACGGCGGCCAGCGCGAGGATGACCGCTCCGGCGGCGAGGCCGAGCCGCACCCCGCCCGGCCGGTCGGACAGCACCCCGGACAGGACCGGCCCGATGCACTGCCCGAGCGCGAACGACGAGGTGAGGATGGCGATCGCGGTGGTCCACTGGTGTGCGGGCAGGGCCCGCTGCGCGGCGCCGGTGACGCCGTTGACGACGCTGAGGAAGGCGCCGCCGAACACGACGGCCGACACGATCGCCGTGGCGGGGCCGATGGTGAGCACCGGCAGCGCGGCGCCGACGAACAGCGCGGCGAGGATGACCGCGAGCGCCACCCCCGCCGGTATGGCCGCGATGGCGCGGCTCCACACGAGGGTCCCCAGTGCGCTGGCGAGGCCGAGCACGACCCAGAACACGGTGACCTCGCTCGGCCCCGCGCCCGCGTCCTTCAAGGCGGCGATGATGAAGGTCATGTAGGCGATGTATCCGGCGCCGAACAGCCCATAACAGAGCGTCAATACACCGATCGGGCCCATGGCGAGCCGTCCGCCGCCGGCCGGGACGCCCGACCGGTCGGTCTCCGGCACCGCTCGCACCGCCGGCAGCGACCCGGCAAGGCACAACACCGACAGGCCGCCCATCACGAGCCATGCGACGCGCCATCCGCCCGCCCCGGTCGTGGCGGGAACCACCAGGCCCGACAAGACGATTCCGACTCCGACACCGGAGAAGTATGCCGCGAGCATCATCGTCGACCGTCGCCTCGACACCGCCTTGCCCGCCTGCGCGGTCAGACCGGCCCCGATCACGAAGCATCCGGCCCCGGTGACTCCCGCGATCAGCCGCAGGGCCAGTTGCACCGCCAGGTTTCCGGTGGCGGCCGATGCGAACAGCGTCAGCGACGTCACCGCCATGGAGATCACGAACCAGCGCCGCTCCCCGCCGTGCCGCACGGCGAGGGGCACCAGCAGCGCACCGATCAGATAGCCCGCGGCATTCGCGGTGTTGAGCGATCCGGCGACGGCGAACGACCAGTCCAGGTCGTGCCGCATCGCGGGCAGCACCAGGGCGTATGCGAAGCGGGCCAGGCCGAGCGCCGACGCGGGGCCGAGCAGCAGGCCGGCGACGACCAGCGGTGACGGGTCGCCGTCCGCCGCGCGTCTCACGAAGGTGTGTCCTTTCCCGCAGGCGGGGTCGCACCCCGCTCCACCCACCAGACTATGGGGTGGGCACGATGAAGGATGTGCGCCTCTCCGAGTGGTCGAGGGCCGGCCGGCTGACAGGGCTCGTGCCGGGAGGCCGCGATGCGGGCCTGCTGCTCACGGCCCGGGTGCTCATGTCGGGGCAGCGCTCCCTGGTGGGCGTGGTCGTGCCGATCTATCTGGCCCGGATGCGGTATTCGGCGACGCGTCTGGCGGTGCTGTTCGCGATCGTCGCGGTCGCGTCGGCGATCATCTCGCAGGTGGTCGGCCTCTGGTCGGACCGCATCGGTCGCCGCCCGTTCGTGATCGTGGTGCCGCTCGCCGCGGCCGTCGCCGCCGTGGTGTTCATGCTGACCGACCGGACGGCACTGCTGTTCGCGTTCGCGGCGCTGGGCTCGTTCGGCCGGGGCAGCGGCGCGGGATCCGGCGCGGTCGGGCCCTACCAGCCCGCCGAGCAGGCGCTGCTGGCGGGCACGGTCGCCGACCACGACCGTCCCCGGCTGTTCGGGCTGGTCGCCTCCGCGTCGGCGGCCGGCGGTCTGCTCGGGGCGATCCTCGCGGCGTCGCCGGTGGGCGCGCCCTCGCACGCGACGGGTGCCGCCGACCCCACGACATACCGTATGGCGTTCCTCGCCGCCGCCGTGCTGGCCGCCTGCGCCGCCCTGGTGGTGCTGCCCGTGCGCGAGGAGCGTCCGCGGCGCCGGGCGCAGCCGGCCCGACCCGCCGAGCCCTACCGCCGGATGAAGCTGTCGGAGGTCGGCCGGTCGCTCATCTGGCGGCTGTGGGTGACCAACGCGACGAACGGCGTGGCGGTCGGGCTGTTCGGCCCGTTCGTCACCTACTGGTTCTATCGCCGCTTCGACGCCGGCACGACGACGGTCGGACGGATCTACATCGCCGTGAACCTGGTGACCATCGGCACCAACCTGCTCAGTCACCGCGTCGCGCGGCGCTGGGGGGAGGTGCCGGCGGTGGTGGCCTTCCGCTCGGCACAGGCGCTGCTGCTCATACCGCTGGCACTGTCGCCGACCCTGGCCGTCGCGGCCGGCATCTATCTGCTGCGCACCTGCGTGCAGCGGGCCGGTATGGCGATGCGCCAGTCGTTCACCATGACCCTCGCGCCGCCGGGCGAGCGAGCCCGGGTGGCCGCGCTGTCACGGTTGCCCAGTCAGGGTCTCGGGGCGATCGCTCCGCTGTTCGCGGGTTATCTCTTCGACGAGGTGTCGCTGGCGGCGCCGTTCGAGATCGGTGCGCTCTTCCAGCTCGCCAACGCGGTCAGCTTCGGTTGGCTCTTCCGCCGCGCGGCGCCCATACACCGGATGTCGCGGACGCTGTCGGCACCGAGCCCGCAGAAGCACACACCCTGAGGGTGGGCACCGCCGAACTGCCGGCGCCCGAAGCCGATTGAGCTCGTTTCGGATGGTGTGAGTCAGGATTCGGCAAGCCGGCCGGGCGATTGCGCTGCACTGTGCAGCCGATGCCGATAACGCAACGGCGACACTCCGACTTCCCGTTTGAATGCGGCGCTGAACGCGCTCTCGGATGCATAGCCCAGTTCTGCTGCCAGCGACCCGACGCGGACGTCTTGATCGCGCAGGGCACGTTGGGCCAGCATCATCCGCAGGGTCGTGAGGTAGGCAAGCGGCGGCATCCCAGCGATGGTCCGGAAGCGTTCGGCGAACGACGTCCGTGACATCGCCGTCGCACGCGCCAGTTCCTCGAGGCCCCAGGACCTTCCAGGTTCAGCATGCAGGAGGCGCATCGCAGGTCGCAGCGGTTCGTCGGCCAACAGTCGCAACCATCCCGACTGCATCTCGGTCTGGCCGAGCCAGGCACGCGCCACCTCCAGCAGCAGAAGCTGGGCGTATTCCCGCACGGCGAATGCCGAGCCGGCCCTGTCGCCGGTCACCTCGTCGAACAGTCGATCGAGACTGTCGCGCAGGCCGGCCGCCGTAGCAGCCGATGCGCGGACGTGGCCGACCGGCGGGAGCGCCTGCGACAGAAGCCCGCGTCCGGCCGAGTTGAGGTCGACACGGACGCCGAGGACGACATCGCCCGACTCGGGATCGCCGGCGAATCGGGCGAACTCCGGGTATGGCTCAGGAGTGACCTCGTGACGCTCCCCCTCGCCGTCGCCACCCTCCATCTCCAACCAGGACCGGTTGTTCAAGACGGCAACGTCGCCGGGCTCGAGTTCGAATGTCCCGGCCACGCCATCGGTCGCCAGACGAGCCCGGCCACGCGCCATGGCAAAGAATTTCAGCGCGTCATCGATCGGCGCGCTCGCCACCCACGACCCGTGCGCGGCGATGCCCGCAGAGAGCACCCCGCGGACTTCGACGAGATCGAAGACGTCGGATAACTGATCGTCGACCATGCCTGGACTCTCGCGCAGAAAATGCGGACTGGCAACTATTCATAGTATGGCCGAACCTGGCGAGGCTGAGTGCATGAGTGAGAACGTGAAGAACAGACAGCACCCGATCGGAAGCGGATTCACCGCCGCAGCAACGGTCGACGATGTGCTGGAAGGTGTCGATCTGTCCGGGAAGAACGCCATTGTCACTGCGGGCCACGTCGGGCTCGGACTACAGGCCACCCGCGCCCTGGCCGGAGCGGGGGCACGGGTCACCGTCGGCTCCCGGGACCCCGACCGTGCCGAGGCCGCGGTGGCCGGACTCGAGCGGGTCGAGGTCGACCGGCTCGACCTGTTCGATCCGGAGTCCATCGACGCGTTCGCCGTGCGCTACCTCGGCTCCGGCCGCCCACTGCACATCCTGCTCAACAACGCCGGGATCATGGGCGGCCCTCTGGTCCGCGATGCCCGCGGATACGAGTCCCAGTTCGTGACCAACTTCCTGGGCCACTTCCAGCTGACCCTTCGCCTGCGGCCCGCACTGCGTGCAGCCCACGGTGCCCGCGTCGTCAACACGACCTCGGGCGCCACCCGCATGGCCGACATCCGCTGGGACGACCCGAACTTCATCACCGGCGAATACGACCCCCAAGTCGCCTACGCCCAGTCCAAGACCGCCACCGTGCTGTTCGCCGTCGAACTCGACCGCCGATGGGCCGACGACGAGATCCACGGATACGCCGCGCATCCGGGCATCATCGTCGGCACGAACCTCGGAGCCTCGATGCCGGCCGACCAGGTGCAGGCCATGCAGAGGGCCACCGGGCTGGTCGACGAATCGGGCCGGCCCGTGATCGACCCGGACAGCGGGAGGAAGACACCGCAGCAAGGTGCCGCCACCATCGTGTTCGCCGCCACCAGCCCGCTTCTCGCGGACGTCGGCGGCGTCTATCTGAGAGACAACGACGTCTCACCGATGGACGCCGCCGCCGACCCCGACGCCCAGGGCGCCGACCTGATCCAGTCACAGAATGTCGTGCCGCATTCCGTCGACCCCCGGTCCGCCCGACGGCTGTGGGAACTGGCCGAGAAGCTCATCACTGTGTGACCGCCCACCGGCCGCTGCCGTGGCGTGGGGTCCGGACCCACGCCAGCCGACCCGTGACCCGGCGGTCACAGAGCGCGCAGCATCTCCTCGACCTTCTCCTTGGCGTC
>CAYPQR010000183.1:0-6378 GCA_964412865.1 uncultured Intrasporangiaceae bacterium | reverse complement strand
CGTGAGCGCAGCGAGGGGAAGAGGCGCGACAGAAGACGTCAGCGCCGGGGCGACCGCGTCGAACAGCGCTGCCGACGCACCGCCCCGCGTCCCGATCGAGGAGTATGCGGTGATCGGCGACACCGAGACCGCGGCGCTGATCAGCCGGTCCGGCTCCGTCGACTGGCTGTGCCTGCCCCGATTCGACAGCGCGTCGTGCTTTGCGGCGCTCCTCGGCACACCCGACCACGGCCGGTGGCTCCTCGGCCCGGCGGGCCCGGCACGCAGCACCCGCCGATACCGCGACAACACCACGATCCTCGAAACGGTCCACGAGACCGAGACGGGGCGGGTCAAGGTCACCGAACTGATGCCGCTCGGTATGGACCGTGCCGACATCGTGCGCATCGTCGAGGGGCTGGAGGGTGAGGTGGAGATGACGCATGAGCTGGTCGTGCGCTTCGACTACGGCCGCATCCGGCCATGGATGTCGCGGCATCCCGGGCACGCGCAGGACGACGGGGTGCTCACGGCGATCGCCGGACCGGACATGCTGGTGCTGCGCGGCACCCGGCTGCCCAGGGCGCACGACGGCAGGCACCGCGACCGCTTCGTCGTGAAGGCCGGTGAGACCTACGACTTCACCCTCAACTGGTTCGCGTCGTGGAAGGAGATCCCCGAACCCATCGACATCGCGGCCCACATCGAGGAGACCACCACGACGTCGCACGCCTGGGCCGACCAGTGCACCTACGACGGCCCCTACCGCGACATCGTCCTACGCTCTCTGCTCACCCTCCGGATGCTGACCGACCGGCGCCGCGGCGGCATCGTGGCCGCGCCCACGACGAGCCTGCCGGAGGACTTCGGCGGGGTGCGCAACTGGGACTACCGGTTCTGCTGGCTGCGCGACGCCTCACTCACCCTCGAGGCGATGCTGCGGGCGGGATTCGAGCGGGCGACCGACGTCTGGCGCGACTGGCTGGTGCGTGCGCTCGCCGGGGATCCCGAGGACATGCAGATCATGTATGCCGTCGACGGCGGCCGCGAACTGCCCGAGGTCGAGCTCGACCACCTGCCCGGCTATGCGGGTTCCTCCCCCGTGCACATCGGCAATGGGGCCGTGGGCCAGAAGCAGACCGACGTGCTCGGCGAGGTCATGGTCGCGCTGCAGGATGCGCGCGACCGCGGGCACAAGGAGTCGCCGCGCAGCTGGGCGGTGCAGCGCGCGCTGGTGGGCGAGCTGGCACGCAACTGGCAGGAGCCCGACAACGGTCTGTGGGAGATCCGCGGGCCGCTGCGCCACTTCACCCATTCGCGGGTGATGGTCTGGGCGGCCTTCGACCGCGCAATCCAGGGGGTCGAGCGGCAGGGGCTCGACGGCCCGGTCGATCAGTGGCGAGAACTGCGCGACAAGGTGCGGGACGAGGTGCTCACTCAGGGGTTCAACCCGCAGATCAACTCGTTCGTGCAGCACTACGACACCACCGACGTCGACGCGAGCCTGCTGGTCATCCCGATCGTCGGATTCCTGCCGGGTGACGACCCGCGCGTGCTCGGCACCATCGAGCGCATCGAGAAGGAACTCATGACCGACGGCCTGCCGTTGCGCTATCGCACCGAGGGCGGCGTCGACGGCCTGCCCGGCAGCGAGCATCCGTTCCTCGCCTGCTCGTTCTGGTTGGTGAGCGCGTATGCACTGGCCGGCCGGCTCGATGATGCCCACGCCCTGATGCGCCGGCTGGTCAGCCTGTGCAACGACGTGGGTCTGATCTCCGAGGAATACGATCCGCAGGGCGATCGGATGGTGGGCAACTTCCCGCAGGCCTTCAGCCACCTGACGCTGGTGCAGGCCGCCATCATGATCGACGAGGCCGAAAAGGCCCATGACGCAAGGACGACCCGATGAGCAGCTATGACGGTCACGTCACCCCGTCCGGGCCCCCGCAGGTGCGGACCCTGGGCGCCCTGACGATTCACAAGCGCGCGGTGTCGTCGATGAGCAACAACGTCTATCTGCTGACCTGCCGCGCCACCGGTGACGCCGTGCTCATCGACGCCGCGGACGACTGGCCGGCGATCGCGGCGATGATCGACGACGCCGGCGCCACCGTGCGAACCATCGTGACGACCCACCGGCACTGGGACCATGTGCGGGCGCTGCCCGACGCGGTGCGGGAGACCGGCGCGACCACCGTCGCCGGAGCCGACGACGCGGAGGCCATGCCCGTGCCGGTCGACCGGGCCGTGGGGCACGGCGACCGGCTCGAGATCGGCGAGTGCACGGCCACGCTGCTCAGCCTGCGCGGTCACACCCCGGGATCCGTCGCCGTCGCGTATGACGATCCGGGCGGGCATACTCACCTGTTCACCGGGGACTCACTCTTCCCCGGCGGGGTCGGGGCCACGAACCACGATGCGTCGCAGTCGTTCTCGCAGCTGATCGACGATGTGGAGCACCGAGTCTTCGACATCTACGACGACCACACCTGGGTCTATCCGGGCCACGGCGACGACACCACGCTCGGGGCCGAGCGACCCCATCTGGGCGAATGGCGCGCGAGGGGCTGGTAGGCGCGAAGCCGGTCGGCGGTCACTGACCCCGCAGTGACAGGTAGGCCTTCCGGGCGAAGGCCTGCATCTGCACCGGCGCGGCCGACAGGTGCGGCTGACGGCCGGTCTGCCGTGCGGCGAGCGCCGCGCATCCGATCGTCGCGGCCACGCAGATGCCGCCGCAGATCATGATGGCGGCGGGCGCTCCCAGACTGTCGGTGAGCCACCCGGAGACCGGCCCGCCGAGCGGGGTGCCGCCCATGAAGACCATGACGTACAGGCTCATCACGCGCCCACGCACCTGCGGGTCGCTGGCGAGCTGGACGGAGGCGTTGGCGGTCGTGCTGAACGATGTCGACGCCAGGCCGCAGATCACGAGCACGCCCATGAAGGCCGGTAGCCACGGGGTCAGGCCGAGCACGATCATCAGGCCGGAGAACGCGCCCGCCACGGCGAACAGGAATCCCAGTCGCACGGTGGACCGCCGCGCGGCCAGCACTGCGCCCGCCAGGGAACCGATGGCCAGCGCCGTGTTGAGCAGGCCGTAGACGCTGGCCCCGGAGTCGAACGTGTTCTTCGCATAGGCGGACAGGAAGACCGAGAAGTTGTATCCGAAGGTGCCTATGAAGAACACCATCACCAGGATCCACAGGATGCGCGGCTGCGAGGCGACATAGCGCAGCCCTTCTCGCAGTTGGCCTCGCTCACGCGACGCCCTGGCGAGCGGATGCAACAGGTCCTTGCGCATGGCGAGCAGTGCGCCGATCGTCGCGGCGAAGGACAGGGCGTTGATCGCGAACGCCCACCCTGATCCGGTCGCCGCGATCAGGATGCCGGCCACCGCCGGGCCGACCAGGCGCGCGAGCTGGAAGGTGGCGGTGTTCAGGCTCACCGCGTTGCGCATCAGGTGGGCGGGGACCATCTCCCCCACGAAGACCTGCCTCGTCGGGTTGTCGACCACTGTGACCATGCCCAGTAGGAACGCGATCAGATAGACGTGCCAGACCGCGACGATGCCGGTCAGGGTGAGCACCGCGAGTGCTGCACCCAGCAGGCCCATGACGGCCTGGGTGACGATCAGGATGGCGCGCTTGGGGAACCGGTCGATGATCAGGCCGCCCAGGGCGCCGAACAGCAGAACCGGCAGGAATTGCAGGGCCGTCGTGATCCCCACGTCGAATGGCGAGTTGGTCAGCTTCAGCACCAGCCAGTCCTGGGCGATGCGCTGCATCCAGGTGCCGGTGTTGGAGATCACCTGGCCGGTGAAGTAGAGCCGGTAGTTGCGCTCCTTCAGCGCGGCGAAGACGGGCACATGGGCCGTCGTGCCCTGTGCGCGCCGGGGCCCGTGGGCCGTCGTCCTCCCCTGCAGCGCACGCTGTGCCCTTCCCGCGGCTGCGGGTCGCGCCCTGTCTCCTTCTGGGGCGGCCTCGACCGTCGAGCGTGCGCCCGAGTCCGTGTCGTCGCTCACGCCAGCTCGGCCAATCGACGCAGCGCCGGGGTCGCCTCGGCGATGGCCGTGCGGTCGGCGTCGTTCAGCCGGTCGTATTGGCAGGCAAGCCATTCCGTGCGTTCGCGACGGATCTGTTCGGCGAGTTCATCGCCCGCGGGCGTGCGTGAGAACAGCACCTGGCGGCGATCATCGGGATCGCGCTCCCGCCGCACGAGGTCTCGATCGACCAGGCTCTGGAGGATGTGCGCCATGGACGGGGGTGTGACGTGCTCGCATCGGGCGAGGGCGGCAGCGGTGACCGGCCCCATTCGGCCCACTCGCCCGAGTGCGGCGGCCTCGGCCGAGGACAGTGTGCCTTCGGACTTCTGCTGACGCATGCGTCGCGCCAGGATGAGCACGGCCGCCCGCAGCGTGCCGACCGGACCGTCCGCGATGCCGTCGGGACTTTGTGCGTCCTCGGTGCGTGTCACCTGATCACCTGTCTTCACTCCACCCACCTAATTAGTTTAGCTTATGAGTTTTCCTCATGACACCCCGGTCTTCCCAGGGGCCGATGACCGTGTTGGGATGGTGCTCGTGACTTCCGATCAATTCGTCGCACACGTCGCCGTGCCGGTGACCGGCCTCTGGCAGGACCCGTCCGCACCACGCCGGATCGATGGCCCGGCGATCGACGACGCCGCACGCCATACGGCCTGGCTCGAGGCGCTGGATCGCGCCCCGTCGCTCGACGAGGGCAGGCTCGGCCTGATGGGCCGCTACGAGTCCGAGGTCCTGGACGGCGAACCGGTCGTGGTGCACGACACGACGGGCGACGGCTGGAGCCGCGTGACGTGCCCCTGGCAACCGAGCCACAAGGATCCGGCCGGCTACCCCGGCTACGTGCGCACTGCCCACCTCCGAGCGGCCGACGACGGTGGGAGCTTCGAGACACACCCCGGCAGTGGCGCGATCCCGGCCACGGTCACCGCGTTCCTGGCCGAGGCGCGCCGGCATCTGGGGCTGCCGTATCTCTGGGGTGGCATTTCGCCACAGGGTGTCGACTGCTCCGGGCTGGTGCACTACTGCGCTCGCACCCTGGGGCTGATGGTGCCGCGCGACGGCGACGACCAGTACACCGCATGCGAGGACGTGCCGGTGCACGATGTGCAGCCGGGCGATCTCTACTTCTTCGCCTACCCGGGCAAGACCATCCACCACGTCGGGATCGTCGCGAGCAAGGGACACATCATCCATGCGCCCTCGACCGGCCAAGTGGTCAAGGAGGAACCGCTGCCGGACGAGCGGGTGCGAACCCTGGTGGCCGCCGGCCGAATCCGCGAACTGGGCTGACCCCCCGGCCGACACCGGTCGTGCCGCGCCGGAGGGCGGCCCGACTCAGCGGATGTGCAGTTGCAGGGTCGCGTTGGCGGCGTAGTGACGCGCCCAGTCGCTACGCGCGTCGGTGTAGCCGCGCTTCTGGGAGTTGTGCCGCGCGCGCCGGCCGTGGGTGCGCTCCTGCGGGCGATGCCTGAACGTCATGATTTCCTTCCCAACGGCGAAATCGCAACAAGTTCATGTTGCAAATCTTCCGTTTTGAAGTTTAACGGCGCGCGAGAGCCGCACATTCCGGGAAATAGCGCGGTGGAGGGAGAGGTTGGTCACACCTCGCGGGTGCGGGCGGGTGCGACAAGGGCCAAACGATGACGGGGTCCGCTACTTCGTGGCCGCCTTCATCTGCCGAAGCTCCTTCTTCAGATCGCCGAGCTCGTCGCGCAGCCGCGCGGCCAGCTCGAAATGCAGATCGGCCGCCGCCTGGTGCATCTGCGCGGTCAGCTCCTGGATCAGGTCGGCGAGGTCCCCGGCCGGCATCTCGTCGAGCCGGCCCTTCGCGAGACTTGCGTCGGCCTCGACGAGTCCACGGCCCGCTCGGGTGCGTCCGCGCGACTGCGACCGCCCACTGCCCATCAGCGAGTCGGTGTCGGCGTCCTCACGCTGCAACTGGTCGGTGATGTCGGCGATCTTCTTGCGCAGCGGCGTCGGGTCGATGCCGTGCTCGGCGTTGTAGGCCAGTTGCTTCTCTCTCCTGCGACCGGTCTCATCGATGGCCTGCTGCATCGACGGGGTCACGGTGTCGGCATACATGTGCACCTGACCCGAGACGTTGCGGGCCGCGCGACCGATCGTCTGGATCAGGGACCGCCCGGAGCGCAGGAACCCCTCCTTGTCGGCGTCGAGAATGCTGACCAGCGAGACCTCCGGAAGATCGAGACCCTCACGCAACAGGTTGATGCCGACGAGCACGTCGTATTCGCCGAGACGCAGCTCCCGCAGCAGTTCGACCCGGCGCAGCGTGTCGATGTCGGAGTGCAGATACCGCACCCGCACATCCTTCTCGAGCAGGTAGTCGGTGAGAT
>CAYPQR010000182.1:4418-6407 GCA_964412865.1 uncultured Intrasporangiaceae bacterium | reverse complement strand
TGATGTGCTTCTCGGGCAGGTGCCAGCCGCGGGGCCGCACGATGATGGTCGGCAGTTGGTCGTCCGGCTTCAGCTCGTAGCGCTTGCCATTGTCTCCGGTGAAGTCGATGGTGCGCTCGAGGGCGTCGTGCAGATTGAGCGGGCCCTCGACGACGTTCTCCCACAGCGGGGTGTTGGCGTCCTCCTGGTCGGCGAGCCACGCCTTGGCGCCGGAGTTGAGCGCGTTGATCGTCATCTTGCGGTCGGTCGGCCCGGTGATCTCGACGCGGCGGTCCTCGAGGCCGGGGGCGAGCGGGGCGACCCGCCAGGAGTCGTCCTCGCGGATGCCACGGGTCTCGTCGAGGAAGTCGAGGTCCGTGCCGTCGGCGACCTCCTGGACCCGCTTCTCGCGGGCCTCCAGCAGCTCGAGGCGGCGGCCGTTCAACTCGCGATGGAGCGTGGCGATCAACTCGAGCGCTTTCGGTGAGAGGATCTCGTCATACCGCTCCTTGACCGGACCGGTCACGGCAACGCCGTCGGGAAGGCTCAGTGAAGGGGCGTCGGTCATCGGGAGTCCTCCATACTGGGATTTCATTATGTGGAAAAACTGAATCGCTCCGTGGAAACCCTAGCACTGCCGGCGAGTGGTTGCGAGGGTTTGTCCGCCTCGATCCTGCCCACCTCGGGCACCCGGTTGTGACGAGGATCGCGCCCCGCCGGATTGCGTCGGGGGTGGTGCGGTCCGGACAATCGACGGGGTGACCTCGTCGAGCATCGCGCACCCTCGCGCGCCGCGCCGCCACGTCGATCGCGATCGTCCGAAGCACCTGCATCTCGCGCTGCTGGCCCTCGCGCTCGGCGGCTTCGCCATCGGCACGACGGAGTTCGTCACGATGGGCCTGCTGCCGCAGATCGCGCACGGGCTGCAGATCGGCATACCGCGCGCCGGCCACGTGGTGTCCGCCTACGCCCTCGGCGTCGTGGTGGGGGCGCCGACCATCGCCACGCTGGCGGCGAAGGTGCCGCGCAAAAGACTGCTGGTATGGCTGATGGCCGCCTTCGCGGCCGGCAACATCTGGTCGGCGCTCAGCACGTCATACCCGACGCTGATGATCGCGCGGTTCGTCTCCGGGGTGCCGCACGGTGCCTACTTCGGCATCGGCGCGCTGGTGGCCGCCTCGCTGGCGGGGCCCGGCCGGCGCACCTGGGCGGTCGGGTTGATGCTCACCGGCCTGACGGTCGCGAACGTCGCCGGGGTGCCCGTGGCCACGCTGATCGGTCAGCATGCCGGATGGCAGTGGTCCTATGCCCTGGTCGGGGTGATCGCGCTCGTCGCCGCGCTCGCGGTCATGGCGTGGGTGCCGTTCCGGCGCGCCCACGGTGAGGCATCGGCCCGCCGCGAGTTGCGCAGCCTGCGGCGACCCCAGGTCTGGCTGGCCCTCGGCATCGGCACGGTGGGCTTCGGCGGGATGTTCGCGACGTTTTCCTACATCGCACCGACGATGACCCACCTCGCCGAATTCTCCGATGCCGTCATCCCGCTGATCCTCATGGTCTACGGCGTGGGGATGACCCTGGGCTCGCTGTCGTCGGGTCGCCTCGCACGCGTCGGGCTGCTGAGGGGCACGTTCGTCGCCCTCGGCGGCGTCTCGGTCGTGCTCGCCGTGTTCGGCTTCGCCGCCCATTCGCCGTGGACCGCCGTGCCCGCCGTGCTCGCGCTCGGCTTCGTCCCGTCGCTGCTCGTGCCGCTGCTGCAGACCAGGCTCATGGACGTCGCGCAGGATGGGCAGTCGCTCGCGGCCGCTCTCAACCACGCGACCCTCAACATCGCCAACGCGTTCGGGGCGTGGCTCGGCGGCATCGTGCTGTCGGCCGGCCTGGGGTATGAATGGCCGAGCCGGGTCGGTGCGGTCCTCGCGGTCTGCGGCATGGCCATCACAGCGGCGTCCGCGTGGCTAGGACGGCGTCAGGCCACCGCCACGGCACGGCCATGACCTCGAGCAGGCTGCG
>CAYPQR010000182.1:0-4318 GCA_964412865.1 uncultured Intrasporangiaceae bacterium | reverse complement strand
CCGCGAGGGTGGGCAGAGCGCGGCATATGTGACGCGGTCTGCCCGCTGCTGACCCACGGCGTCGACAAGGGTGGGCAGGACGCGGCCGGCACGCGGCGGCCGTCCCGCGGCCGGCTCAAGAGAGGAACCTCTTTCGACGAGACGCCGGAGCGCAACGCTCGAGCACACACCGCACGCGGATTCTCGCTCGGCGTTCGGCGACATCGCGAGACCGTTACACGCTCGCCGAAAGGCGTACGGACTCCTCCTCGAACCCGAGGTGAGCATAAAAGCCCCGTGCGTGGTGATTGGCGACGCCGGTGTCCAGCATGATCCGGCGTAAGCCCCGATCCCGGGCCCAGTCCTTCGCCCGCTCCACAAGGGCACGCCCGACTCCGCCGCCCTCCGATCGTTCGTCCACAGCCAGCAGCCCGATGTAGGCCTGGCGCTCACCAGACCAGTGAGGCTGCACGCCCACCGTCGCAAAGCCCACGACGTGGGTCTCGGCTTCGGCGACCAGCACCACGGCGTCGTGCGAATCCCTTCTACTGATGTCATCGCGCGCGAACCCAGCAAACGCGCCGAGCACCTTGGATTCATCGAGCCACGGTGCGACGCCGGTCGCGATCCTCGACGTCAGGCCGAGCACGGCCTCCTGATCATCCGGCGCGAAAGTGCGGATGAGAATGTCCATACCGATCAGACTGCCAGGGGGCAGTCCTCCATTCATCGACCGACCGGTGAGCGATCCACTTCCGGCGACGCGAACAGGTTAGGTCAACTCACGACCCACCCAAGCTGGAGGACCGACAGCCGACTCGCCGAGGTCGCAGCATCTGGGCCTGTTTTCGGTGTTGAGCCCAGTCATGGCGCTCTCGCGGTTGGCCGGCATTCGCTTCGTTGCTATGGCGTGGCGTCGGAATCCGCCCAGCCCGCGAGGTCGGGGCAGCCGGCCAGCAGGGATGCGGCGCTCATCACCAGGTGGTAGGTGCGCTCGTAGGTGTAGCCCTTCTTGCCCGCGCACACGGCGAGCCCGTACCCGTCCTCGAGGGAGATCAGGTGTTCGGCGATGTCCGGAATCGGGACAAGTGGCGTGAAGACACCGGCGTCGACGCCGGCCTGGAGGATCTGTTCATAGAGACGGAGCTGCGACGCGCACAGGCTGGTGATCAGCTCGCTGTGCCGAGGGTTGCGTGACTTGGCGACCTCGACCTGATAGAGCGCGAGCGAGAGCGCTTCGTCCTGAGGGCGGGGGAGCCCGAGCACCACCATCGTCGCCAGCTTGGCGCGAGGGTCGTGCAGGCGTGACGTCGCCTCCACCCGCCGGGTCAGGTAGCGGTCGAACGCACGCTGATGGACGTGGTCGAGCAACTCGTCGACTCCGTCGTAGTAGTAGTAGATCGAGCCGGTCGCCATGCCGGCCGCCTTGGCGACGTCCTTCATCTGCACGCCGGCCGGCCCGCGCTCGTTGATCACGCTGACGGCGGCGTCGAGCAGTTCACGCCGCCGCGCCTCCTGGTTGCGCTTGCGCGGCATCTTCGACCCTTCCTTCGTGCACCTGTGGCACTCCATCATGCCCAATCGGGCCCGGACTCTTGACATCCGTCGTTATTCGACGAATCATTCGACAAATAAACCACAGATGGGACGGATGTCATGACGGACACCACCTCCGGTGAGACCGAGCACTATCGACAAGAACTCTCGCGGTCCTTGAGCCTGCGCGGCAACGTGCTGATCACGCTGTCCGCCGTGACGCCGGCTTCCAGCGTCTTCATCATCATCCCGACGGTGCTGCTGACCGTCGGGGGAGCGTCCTTCCTCGCCTTCCTGGCCGCGGCCGTGCTCGGAATCTTCATGGCGATGTGTTATGCCGAACTGTCCTCCGCATTTCCCATCTCCGGCGGTGAGTACTCGTTCGTCGGGCGGGTCCTCGGCCGTGCCACCGGATTCGCGCTGTTCCTGATGAACGCGGTCAGCCTCGTGATGATCGTGTGTGTCATCGCTCTCGGCACCGGCGAATACTTGTCGGCGGCGTTCTCCGGGGCGAACTCCAAGTGGGTGGGCATCGCCGTCATCGTCGGATGTGCGCTGGTCGCGACCTTGAACATCCGCACCAATGCCTGGGTGACCGGCATCTTCCTGTCGCTGGAGATCGCAGCGCTGCTCGTGCTCTGCGGGCTCGGCTTCAGCCATGTGTCGCGCGGCGTCGACACGCTGTGGACGGCGCAGGTCGTGAGCGACCACGGCACGCTGGTCGGGGTCGGCGCCGGCCTGGTCGTGGCGCAGATGGCCACCGCCCTGTTCGCCTACAACGGGTATGGGGCGGCGATCTACTTCGCGGAGGAAACCGTCGGCGCGTCGAAGGTGCTCGGCAAGGTGGTGATGACCTCGCTCGCCGTCACCGTGCTCGCGGAGGTCGGCCCGATGGTCGCCGTGCTGCTGGGATCGCCGAGTCTGACGGCGCTGTTGAACGCGCCCTCACCGATGGAATACTTCGTCAGCTCACGTGGATCTCATGCACTGAACACCGCTGTGAGCCTGGCCGTGGCGATCGCCATCATCAACGCGACGGTGGCGATCACCTTGCAGGCGAGCCGCACCATCTGGGGCGCGGCGCGCGACGGCGCCTTCCCGGACGTCGTCGGTCACAAGCTCTCGTATGTGCATCCGAAGCTTCATACCCCGTTGTGGGCGACCTTGTTCGTCGGACTGGCGGCGGCCGTGGTCGGCAGCTTCGTGCCCCTGAACTCGTTGATCGTGGCCACCGGCGCGACCCTGCTGGTGCTCTATGTGATGGTCGCCCTGTCGGCCATCGTCGGGCGGCGCACCGGTGCCACAGCCCATGCCGACTACAAGATGCCGCTGTTTCCGGCCGCGCCGGTCATCGTGATCATCTCGCTGCTGTATGTGGCCGTGCAGTTGTGGGATGCCAACCCGTGGCAGATCATCATCGCCCTCGTCGCGTTGGGTATCGGATATGTCTATTACGCCGCCTACCTCCGGCCCCGTCACGCGACTCGGTGGACGATGGCTGCGATGGCGGCCGACGACGAGGAGTATTCGAGGGTGCCGGACCAAGTATTGGACACAGCGGAAGTGGAGGAAGCGTGAGCGACAAGCAGGGCAGGCCCAGGGCGCGGGATCTCGGGGTGACGTTCGACGGCACCTGTGGCCGGTGGAACGCGATCACCGACGTCAATGGTGTCGAGGTCGGATACCTGACGCGGATCGAGGGAGAAGGCCCCCTGGTCGAGGGCGCCGGTCCCGTGCGCACGGGCGTGACCGCCATCCTGCCGCTCGGGCGCGAAGGCGTCGGATCTGCGGTGGCCGCGGGGCACTTCTCGTTCAACGGCAACGGCGAGCTCACCGGCAGCCACTGGCTGGAGGAGAGCGGCGGGCTCTCGCTGCCGGTCGCGATCACCAACACCCACGCGGTGGGCAGCGTCCATCGAGGTGTCCTCGAGTGGTCGTTGGCGCAGCACCCCGAACTGAAGCCTCGGTGGCACCTTCCGGTCGTGGGTGAGACCTGGGACGGCTACCTCAACGACATCAACGGGCGCCATATCACGCCCGAAAGTGCTGTCGCGGCGCTCGACGCGGCCGGTTCGGGACCCATCGCCGAGGGCAGCGTCGGTGGCGGCACCGGCATGAACTGCTACGGGTTCAAGGCCGGTACGGGCACGTCGTCGCGGCTCGCGACGGTCGACGGCACGGCATACACGGTCGGTGTGCTCATGCAGGCCAACTTCGGGTCACGCAAGGAACTGGTGATTCGCGGGCGGCAGGTCGGCGCCGAGCTGCGTGACGACAATCCGATGGAGGACGACGACTGGCTGACACCGCCCGGCGCCGGCTCGTGCATCACCGTCGTCGCCACGGATGCGCCGCTGCTGCCCGGCCAGTGCAAGGCGCTCGCACGGCGAGTCTCGCTGGGCCTGGCGCGCACGGGCACCACGGGCAGCCACTTCTCCGGTGATGTCTTCCTCGCGTTCTCGACCGCGGGCGCCGGCGCCCTCGACAGCGGGATCGGCGGCGCGACGGGCGGCTTGCGGTCGATGAGCTTCCTGCCCTGGGGCGCCATGGACACGCTGTATGAAGCCGTCGTACAGGCGACCGAGGAGGCCGTGGTCAACGCCCTCGTCGCGGCCGACACGATGGTCGGCCGCGACGGTCACCGCAGCCCCGGCTTCCCCCGCGAGATCCTCATGACCCCTGCCTGACGTCCGGGGCAGGCCCTTCAGGTGGTGGGTCCGTAGAATCGGACGGACCCACCCCGACGACCCGAAGGTATCCCGTTGTCACCGAAGTCCACGTCGGCGCTGCAGCCTGCCTCGAC
>CAYPQR010000181.1:0-6425 GCA_964412865.1 uncultured Intrasporangiaceae bacterium | reverse complement strand
CGGCCACCACGCGGCGTCCCCGAGAAGCACCAGCGCGGCCGGAAGCAACACCAACCGCACCACTGTCGCGTCGAGCAGGATCGCGACCGACAGCCCCACTCCGATCTCCTTCATCGCGACCAGGCTGAGCGTCGCGAACAGGGAGAACACGGACACCATCACGACCGCCGCGCTGGTCACGACACCGGCCGTCTCCTCGAGTGCGCGGCCCACTGCCGCCTTGGGCGGCAGACCTGCTCGCACGTGCTCACGCACCCGGCTCAGCACGAACACGTGGTAGTCCATCGACAGACCCATCAGGACGACGAACAGGAAGATCGGGATCCAGGAGATCAGACCACCCGTCGTCCGGAAGTCGAGAATGCCCTCGGCCCAAGGATGCTGGAAGACCAGGGTCACGACGCCCAGTGTCGCCCCGACGGAGACGAGATTGAGCAGGATCGACAGCACCGACACCACGGGGCTCCGGAACGCGAACCCCATCATCAGCAGCATGACCCCGAAGACGACCAGCAGCACCTTTGGTAGGCCGCCCGACAACTGCTGTGCGAAGTCGTAGTCCTCCGCGAGTCCGCCGCCGACGGCCCACTGCGCCTGCGGCAGGCCCGTCATCTGTCGCGGGATCACGTCTTGACGCAGCTGTCGCAGCGCCTCGTCGGACGCGTCGCTGCCCGCCGCCCGGGTGGCTGCCAGTGTCAGCACTCCGGTGCCGACCCGCCCGAACTCGATCCCCTCCGGGCCGGTCGCCCAGTCCCCGGTCGCCTCGGCGGCGCGGGCGATGTGCCGCAGCGCCGTGGCCTCAGCGGCGCGATCCGCTCCGCGCAGCACCACCTGCACGCCCGATCCCTGCCCCGGGAAGGACCTGTTCAGCTCGTGCATCGTCTGCACCTGGGGGATATCTCGCGGCAACGAATCCAGGCTCTCAGCCTGCATTTTCATCCCTGCTGCGGGGACCGCCAGGCCGATCATGAGCGCCAGCGCAGCGACGACGGAGACCTTCGGATGCCGCAGCACGGGCCGGAGTATGCGGCCGCTCACCGCACCCGGTGTCATCCGGTCGACGACGCGCCAGAGCAACGGCACCCGCGGCCGATCGACCCAGCGCCCGCAGAGGATCAGCAACGCCGGCAGCACCGTCAACGATCCGGCGACCGCGATCGCCACAACCAGGATCGCGCCGGTCGCAAGGCTGTTGAATGTGACGTTGCCGACGGCATACAGGCCTGCCATGCAGGCGATCACGGCCGATCCCGACACGACGATCGAGTGACCCGAGGTCTTCGCCGCGATCCCGACCGCGTCCGGCGTGTCCGCTCCCCGCCTGCGCTCCTGGCGTTCCCGTTTGAGGTAGAAGAGCGAGTAGTCGACGCCGACGGCCATACCGATCAGCAGGATCATGCTCGTGACGGTCGACTCCATCGGAATCAGTCTGGAGATGGGGCCGACCAGCCCCATCGTGGCGACGACGCTGGTGAGCGCCAGCAGCACCGGAATACCCGCCGCGATCAGCGCACCGAACACCACGACCATGATCGCCAGCGTGATCGGCAGGCTGGTGAACTCCGCGGAGCCGAGATCGGAGCCCACCCGGTCGTCCACCGCGGCGCCCAGCGATGCCGTGCCCGTCTGCCGGATCCGAAGGTCCGGATGATCTGTCGCCACCGCGCTGACGGCGTCCTGCACGCCGCTGACGTCCGGATTTGTGCCGTCCGACGTCGATTCCAGCTCGATCGCAAGCATCAGGGTGCGGCCGTCCTTCGACCACGTCGGGTCGTCGACATCGGCAACGACCCGTTGGTGCGAGACCTTCCCCGCGATGCGATGCGCGACCGCTGCCGCGGCCGTCTTGTCGGTCCCTCCGGATCTGCCTGTGATCAGCACGTATTCGGTGTCGGGAGCCGACAGTCCGGCCGATTCGATCATTGCTGCCGCCACGCCGGACTGTCCGACTCTCTGGTCTGCGGCGGTCGGAGTCTGCATGGAGACCGCCGATCCCAGACCGACCGCGACGACGACGAGCAGCAGCCACGCAGCGACTGCGCGCCAAGGGTGAATGGCACTCCAGCGTGCCGTGCGCTCCGCAAACGCGATGCGGTTCATCAGAAGGGCTCCCTGTTCGATGTGGTGAATCGGCCGTTGTCGACCGACCACACCCACCGTCGTGCAGATCCTGCCTCGTGTCGGGAGGCCGGAGTCCCCTTTCCGGGGTGGAGAAAAGTCCACCGTCGAGGCGAGACATCCGGGACATGACCCCACCGCCATCCGCCTCGATACCGGGCAGAATCGATGCATGGACACACCACGCAGCCCTTCGGCCCACCCGATCGGCCGGGCTGGGCTCACCGGTTCGGCGGCGAGATCCCTGCAGTTGTCGGTGCCCGCATCGTTGCTGTCCCTCGCCGTGTGGGCCGGCATCATCCTGGTGCCGCTGGGAGGGATCGGCTCATCCGTCCTCGCCAGGGTCGTGCCCGCCCTCGAGGCGGTGGGCGACCGGCAACGTCGCCTCGCCGAGGCCGGACTCGGCCGGCCCGTCACCCGCACCTACGCGGACGCCACCGGCCGGTCGGCGCTCGCGACGGTCGGCGTGTGGAGCCGTGACCCGGGCCGGTGGCGCGACTTCGCCTGGTCCCACTACAGCTGGTCGATCGGTCTCGCCCTGTCGGCGCTGACCGTGAGCCTGCTGCTCTATCCGCTGTGGGCGGTCGTCTGGTTCTTCCTGTGGCTCGGCCTGCCCGACGTCTTCGGGAATCCTCTGGGGTTCCTCACGATCGACACCGTATGGGGCGCCGCGCTCTACGCCGTCGTGACCTCGCTCGTCGCGGTGGGCCTGTGGGCCCTGCTGGTGAAGCCGGTCGAGCGGCTCAGGTTGCGGTGGGACGCGCGGCTGCTGGGCGACTCCGAGGAGGAGCGGCTGCGCAGGCGGGTGCTCGAGGTGACGACCTCGCGCGACGAGTCCGTCGATGCGTCGGCGGCCGAATTGCGCCGAGTGGAGCGCGATCTGCACGACGGGCCGCAGGCCCGGCTGGCGGCACTCGCCATGAACCTCGGCCTGGCCGAAGAACTGGTCGACGCCGACCCGGAGACGGTGCGTGCCCTGCTGAAGGAAGCCCGGGAGGGGGCGTCGGGCGCGCTCGGCGATCTGCGCGCCGTCGTGCGCGGCATCCACCCGCCGGTGCTGGCCGACCGCGGCCTGGAGGAGGCGATCCGGGCGCTCGCCATCGACCTCGCGACCCCGGTGTCGCTGGATCTGCGCATCGCTGAACGACTGCCGGCGCAGATGGAGTCGGCGCTCTACTTCTCCGTCGCCGAATGCCTGGCCAACATGTCGAAGCACTCCGGGGCCTCCCGTGCGTGGGTCACGACCCGCCGCAGCGACGGACTCCTGCACCTCGAGGTCGGCGACGACGGACGCGGCGGCGCGGTGGCCGCCGGCACCGGGCTGCAAGGGGTCGCTCGACGTCTTGCCGCCCTTGACGGCAGGATGGACGTGTCCAGTCCGCGAGGCGGTCCGACCGTGATCACGATGGAGGTCCCGTGCGCGTCGTCATCGGCGAGGACCACACCCTTCTCCGGGACGGTCTGACCCGCATCCTGCAGGCCTACGACTTCGAGGTCGTCGAGGCCGCCGACAACGGACCCTCCCTGACACGCGCGCTGCGAGAGCAGGAGCCCGACCTCGCGATCGTCGACGTGCGGCTGCCGCCGACCTTCACCGACGAGGGGCTGCGCATCGCCATCGACGCGCGGCGGGAGCGGCCCGGGCTGCCGGTGATGGTGCTGTCGCAGTATGTCGAGCAGCTCTATGCGCGCGAACTGCTCGAGGGCGACGGCGCCGGCGTCGGCTACCTGCTGAAGGACCGGGTCTCGGACGTCGCGGGGTTCATCACGTCGGTGCGCCAGGTCGCCGCGGGCGGCACGGTGCTCGATCCGGACGTGGTGCGCCATCTGCTGAGCAGCCAGAAGTCCGGCTCGCCCGTGGACCGGCTCACGCCGCGCGAGCAGGAGGTGCTGGAGCTGATGGCCGAGGGCCGGTCCAACGCGGCGATCGCGTCGGCGCTCTTCGTGACCCAGAAGGCGGTCGCCAAGCACGTGAGTTCCATCTTCACCAAGCTCGACCTGCCGGTCTCGTCCGACGACAACCGGCGCGTGCTCGCCGTGCTGGCCCACCTCAGCCGTTGACCAGCGACGGGTCCTCGTCGGCGGTGCGCGGACGCAACCTCTGCCGCACGTGCGGGTTGCTGAGGAAGAGCGCGGCGATGAAGCCGATCGCGACGACGGCGCCCGGCAGATAGAGGGATTCGCCCATCGCCCGGGCGAATCCGTCGCGCACCGGCTCCGGCAGACGACCGGTCGCCCCACCGGACATACCCGAGGCGGACGCCCCCAGATGGCTGGTCAGTCGCGACTCCATGATCACCGCGATCGCCGCGCTGCCCAGCACGGCCCCGACCTGCCGGGTCATGTTGTAGACGCCCGACCCGGCGCCCGCGCGTTGCGGCGGGAGGGTGCGGGTGGCGGCCACCGACAGCGGCGACCACATGAACGCGTTGGCGATGCCGAGCAGCACGATCGGCAGTTCGAGCTGCCAGATGGCCACGCCCGGCTTCATGATCAGGCCGAGCCACACCATCGAGCCGGTGAAGGCGATCAGGCCGGTGCCGGCCAATATCGCCGGATGCCTCCGGTCGACCATCCGGCCGACGCTCGGGGCGAGCACCGCGCCGAGCACTGCCATGGGGATCAGCAGCATCGCCGCGCGCATCGGCGACATGCCGCGCACCGCCTGTGCATACAGCATCAGCGGGAACGCCATCGCCGTGATGCCGAAGCCGACGGTCGTGATGGCGATGTTGGACAGGCTGAAGTTGCGGTCCTTGAACAGCACGAGCGGCACCAGCGGCTCCGCGGCGCCGAGCCGCTGCCAGACCACGAATGCCGCCATGATCGCGACACCGAGCGCAATGAGCAGCGGCACCGAGATGATGCCGGTGATCTGGCCCCAGTCGTATTGCTGACCCTGCTGGATCCCGAAGACCAGCAGGAACATTCCGGCTGCCGACAGGAAGACACCCATCCAGTCGAACCGGTGCGATCGCACGGGCAGCGCCGGCACGAAGATCATCGCGAGCGCGAAACCGATGACGCCGACGGGCACGTTGATGAAGAAGATCCACTCCCAGCCCCACTGGTCGATCAGGAAGCCGCCGAGGATCGGGCCGACCAGCGTCGCCACCCCGGCGACCGCGCCCCAGGCCCCCATCGCCTTGCCGCGGCGCTCCGCGGGGAAGATCCGGGTGATCACGGCCATCGTCTGCGGCGTCATGAGCGCGGCGCCGAGCCCCTGCACGACGCGCGCCGTCACCAGCATGCCGATCGAGTCGGTGAGTCCACACCAGAGCGACGCGAGCGTGAAGATGACGAGGCCGCCGAGATAGACGTTCTTGGGGCCGAGCCGGTCACCCAGGCGGCCGGTGATCAGCAGCGGCACCGCAAACGCCAGCAGGTAGGCGCTGGTCACCCAGACGACGGCGTTGATGCCGGCGTGCAGGCCGGTCATGATCGCCGGGGTCGCCACCGAGACGATGGTGGAGTCGACGAGGATCATGAAGAACCCCAGGCACAGGGCCCACAGTGCCTTCCATTCGCCGGCGGAGCTCTTCAGTGCATCGGCCATGTCAGGTCCTTCGCGTCGATCTCGGTCATGAGTCCCTCGATGTATTCGTGCTCTGCACGCAGCATCGCCTGCCTATAGGTCAGAGCCAGTCCGTAGGCCTCGAGGATCTCCCGGGACGCCATGAAGGCGAGCCCCTCCTCGATCTCCCGGAGTTCGTCGTCCAGGGCGTCGAGCCGCGCAGCGAGCCGCTCGCGCACCTCGTCCGGTGTCAGGGCGTGAGCCTCGGCGAGCGCCAACGGCAGTGGTGGGTAGGTGTTTTCGACCACGGCGAGGTGGTCGTGGATCCAGGCGCGCAGTGCATCCTTGCCCTTGGGCGTGAGCCGGTAGGTGGTGCGCTCGGGCCGGTTGCCGACGCACTCGGTGCCGCATGCCACGGCATACCCGTCGCGCGCGAGCCGCTCGATGCAGTGATAGAGCGAACCGGGCCGCACCTTGACCAGGCGGTCCTCCTGCCGGTCGCGCAGCGTCTGGAGCATCTCGTAGGGATGCATCGCGCGCTCGTCGAGCAGCGCCAGCAGCGCCACGCCGAGCGGCGTGATGGCGGAACGCCCGGTGTCGGTGGAGGGAGTCACGAGCGCCAAGCTTACTCCACGCGGAATATTTCTCACGGACTACCCTCCTGGAAGCCTCCGCGGAGCCTCCGGGTGCGCGACACTGAGGGCATGACACGCCTACTCACCACCGAAGAAATCGAACGACAGCTGCGCGACCTGCCGGGCTGGCACCAGGAGGGCGACTGCATCGAGGCGAC